>CAZZDG010000001.1:0-33265 GCA_964652415.1 uncultured Pseudomonadales bacterium
ATGGTCTTTCAAAGAATATAGCACTTATTATGCCGTTATTCTAGGAAAGACCCTTGCTAAATCACTCTCACCTCATGACTCAAGACGTAATCTTAGACAACGAGAGCGAAAAGCTACCGCACTAAAAAGAAAAGCTAAACGACAAAAATACCCTAAGAAGTAGGCTTATTCATACAACGCCAACAACATAACTAATCTGAGCAAACGTAAAAAACGCCTTCAGTATCTGAGACCAACAATGAACTACATCTCTCGAAACTATCTACTATATCTTGATCAGATGCGTTAGTTAGAGCAACGTAAATATAATAGGACTCCCCATCACCGGAAACCCAATACGCATCATATTCAGGAACATTCTTCATATAAACTGTGCCAGACCCACTATTCATTTCTGATCCTTCAGCACAAGAAGCGCCGTTACAAGCTTGAATACTTCCACCACTGTTTGGAGGATAACTCTGGTTATCGTTATAGTACAATCGCATTGCACTCTTCATTTGGTTGAGATCTGCTTTCTTTTTCGTGTCTGCGGCTCTCTCTCTAATACCTACTAAATTAACAAGCAAGACGGCAGTCAACACTCCAATGATAGCCACAACAACAAGTAGTTCAATAAGTGTGAAACCTCGTTTAGCATTGTACTTTCCCATAATTACCTTTCGCTCTAGTAATTTCTAGTTCGTTAAACCAAGATCAATATTTGTACTACTCTTGCCGTAATTACAATTTCCAATGATACAACTTTGATTTGAATCTGGGTTTACTGGGTTTAAGTAATACGTTGGATTACCATTTTGATCCTCTGGCACATCTCTATCTTGATCATTTTCTAAATGTGCATAAATTTGATAAGAAGTTCCAGTTGGTGAAATATAAAAATACATGCCTCCATTTGGGTCTTCAGGCATTTGCACCATGTATGTTGTACTATTTTCCGGATTCTGCCATATAGTTCCTGGGCTACAAAGTCCCTTTTCTGCAATAGTGCCACAGCCAAGTATCTGCCCTGCATCATCATCCAAAGGGTATGAACCATAGTCGTTATAGTACAGCTCCAAAGCATCTCCAATGGCTCTAATATCTGTCTTTCTTCTACTGTCTCGAGCTTTCATTTGAGAAGAACTAAAGCTACCTAGACCTACAACAGACAAAATACCCAAAATGACTATAACTACTAAAAGTTCGATCATGGTAAAACCATTTTTGCGCTGCTGTCTTTTCTGTTTGAAAGTCATAAACTCCTTTTATTTGATTATGGTCCAGGATTATATCCGCAAGCCTCATTGCATTCATCTAAACCAAAATAAAAATCAACACAAATTCCCTGTCCTTGCGTCCATGCGTTACATTGGTCTGATGCAGAAGAACAGCACCAACCCTCTGTTCCTGGTGGAATATTCCCTTCAGATACATAAACAGGAACACCTTCGGAAACTCCATAGTTATACTCAAGGGCACCTAACCCAATTTCTTCACTAAAAAAAGCATATGCCCCACACCCACTTGCAGTATGACAACCTAGTTGTCTAACAACTGGATCAGTATCAACTTCTAAGTTTGAAAATACTCTATAATAATGTGGACAATCAATCCCTTCTTCTGGAGCGTATAAGTATTTTGATTTTGTTTGCGGGTCACAAGGAATCGTGGCTAAATATGGCGACAATTGTGTGCTGTCGCAGTTATCTAAAATCTCTGGTGGTGGATAACAATCATTATCACTGTAGTAGTTTTCAAAGGCAATTTTTATCTTTTGCAAATCATTTTTCCTTCTGCTATCTCTACTCTTGTTTATTTGTTGAGGTAATATCATCAAAGCAGCCAAAATTAAAACACCTATAACAGCAGTAACAATGAGAATCTCTATCAGTGATAAACCAGATTGTAATCGCCACTTTTTCATACTTATAGCTATACTACACTATTATAAGTACAAGTTTCAACTTCTGTGCAATAGTAACTTAAAAACCCATAATAAATACACGCAAAAACTGCAAAAATCCTGAGTGAATAATGCTCTTTACAACTGAGCCATATCTTGATTAAATAAAGACAGTGAGGAAATACTATGGAAACACAATCTTTATTCAAAAAAATATCACTTTTTAGTGTCTTGTCAATTGGAGTACTTTCCGTGCTCTTACTTGTTCCAGTCACAGATAGTTTTATAGAACACTCAAAATTGTATGTTCTACTTTTTGGCTCCTTAATTATCACTGCATTATTTATTGTTAAAACATTTGCAGAACGAGCTGTGAGAATTACAGTAAGTCCTGTTACTGGTGCCATAGTATTATTTGCACTTGCAACAGCAGCATCAACATTCTTTACTGCAGATTACCCAATTGAAGGACTTTTAGGACTTGGTGGAGTTTTCCTTTCAGTTTCAGTCATTGCTCTCCTAGGTGGTAGTATCATGCCAAAAGATATTACTAGCAAATTCTTACATGTACTCACTAGTACCTCCGTCGCTCTCACAGTGCTGAGTATTACTCAACTACTTGGATTTGGACCTGCTCAACTCATAAATAAACTTATGAATGCCAGCATTCCTACATCACTTAACTTTAACTTAGCTGGCTCACCACTCATTGCATTGCAAGTCGTTGGCCTCACTTTACTTACAGTAGTTGCACATGTTATGGCAACAAAAAAACTCAATAAGTTTTTCGCAGTAACACTCCCAATCCTTGTTATTGGCACCGGTTTATTCGCATGGAGTCTATTACCAGGCAAAGATACTTCACTTGTATTGCCTCCGTTCACTTCAAGTTGGTCAGTTATGCTTGATACAATCAGAGCTCCTAAATCTGCTTTGATTGGTGCAGGGGTCAGTTCTTACAGAAATGCATACCAAATTTTCAAACCAGTTTGGGTTAATGGCACAGACAACTGGGCTGTAGCATTTACTCAAGGTGCAAATATGCCACTCACTTTGGTAACAACTATGGGCATCATTGGCCTCATCGCATGGGTACTCGTTGTAATAAAGTTTATACAATTTCACAAGAATTCACAAATAACGAACAAAGCAATTGGCGTATTCATTGCTGGATCATTTGTGCTTAACTTTTTCTTACCATTCAATACAGTATTGTTAACTTTGCAAGCAATCGCACTTGCCTGCTTGATTGCAAGTGAAAGTCACAGACTTCCTCTCCTACAAATGCAAACATTGAGATTCAAAATGCTCAACAAACCAGAAACAGTGAATCTCAACAAAAATCCAATGAACATTCCTTTGTACCTGAGTACAGGAGTAAGTTTGATTGCGGTTGTAGCAGTTGGATACTTCTTAGGTAGATCAGCACAAGCAAATATTGTTATGGCTCAATCTACCCAAGCAATTGCTGCGAATGATGTTGTGAAAGCATATGACCTTCAACAAAAAGCTATTACCTTAAACCCATACTATGATGTGTTTAGAAGAAGATATTCTGCAACAAGTGCGCTAATCGCAGTTGCACTTTCAAATAAAGCTGACATCACTGAGGCAGAAAAACAACAAGTCTCTGCCCTGCTCCAACAAAGCGTTACAGAAGCAAGAGCTGCAACAACACTTGATGGTTCTGAATCACAGAATTGGTCAAACCTAGCCCAAATCTATAACAATTTGGTCGGAGTGAGTGAAGATGCTGTTAATTGGACAATACAATCATACGTTACTGCTATAGAAACGAATCCAAGTGATCCATTACTCAGACTTGAATTAGCAACTGTGTTTGTAGGACAAAAAGCATACCAACAAGCATTGGGTGTGTATGATCAAGCAATTAACTTAAAAGCTGACCTTGCAATCTCACACTACAGAAGAGGTGAAATGCTCGAACTCGTCGAAACTGATGAAGCCTACCGAGAGGCAAGGACTTCATATCAAAGAGCTTTAGCACTTCTTGAAGCTACAAGTGAAGACTACGTTGCTGTCAATAAAAAAATTGAAGAACTTGAAAAATATATGGCTGATAACAAAATTAGTTTAGAGCCAGAAAAAGTTGATGAAAAAGCTCCAGCTGGAACTCAAACAGAGGAAACTACTGAAGAAACCAGGCTCTCAGCACCTTCAATCACAGAACAAAATTTGAATAACACAAATACTGTTACTCCAAATGCTGAGCCTGTTGAAATTAATACAGTTACACCTGAGACAACCCCCGAACCAACACCACAGCCATAAAAAAACAACAGTAACTTGAAACTATCAAAAACCCGCCGGGAGGCGGGTTTTTCTATTTTAACTTCTTTTCTTAAGTTCTTCTTTTATCTCAGCAAGACCAATTTGAGTTGCTCCAGAAAAAAAGTGCAAAACTATTTCCTCTTTTGCAAACCTCTCTGCAGTCATTTTTATTAGTTCTTCAGAATATAAATCTGATTTGTTAACAGTGACTAAGTACTGTTTATCTTTCAAAATATCATCATGAGCCTTCAGCTCAACACTTAATTTTTTAAATTGTTCAAGCAGTAACTCTGCTTTTTGTTCATCTGAAAGTGCTTCATTAAACACTTCTTCTTCCTCTAAAGCTAAAACAAACATTAAAACGGTACAGTTCTCAATATGGCGCAAAAAATCATGTCCTAAGCCTTTTCCTTCACTTGCACCTTCGATTAACCCTGGAATATCAGCAACAACTAACTCTTTGAGCCCATCAGCACCTGCATTCTCGTAATAAATCACACCTAAATTAGGTTCAATAGTCGTAAAAGGATAGTTTGCAATCTTTGGGCGAGCTTTAGTAACAACAGATAAAAAGGTACTTTTTCCAGCGTTAGGAAAGCCCACAAGCCCAACATCAGCGAGAAGTTTGAGCTCTAAAATAAGCGCGCGCTTTTCACCCTCTGAACCAAACTCAGCTTCCATAGGAGTTGTATTTATTGAAGATTTAAATCGTTCATTACCTCTTCCACCAAAACCACCCTGACAAATCACAATTTCTTGGCCATCTTCTGTAATTTCGGCGACAATAATTGGCTCGACACCTCTAATTGCAGTCAAAATCTCTTGTACATCTGGTTCAATGTACTCTTCTGAATTCACAACTTGCACTGATTGATAGTTTTGTACTGGAACTGGAGTACCTTCTTTCTCAAGATAGTACCTCTCCATGTTTACTGCATCTCTTTTGAGCAATGTCTCAACACCAACAAAACTTCTTCTCTTTTTTGCAACGTTATTTTCCGCAACGACACCAATACTGGTACCAATTGGAACATCAATGATTAAAGATTCACCTTTTGCACCGATTTTTTTACGCTTGTCACCTGGAACACCATCTTGTGCTTCGTATAAAACTTTACCAGTAAAATGTTTGAGTGTCGCAAAATTTTTGTTACCACGAATAATAACGTTTCCACCATTCCCACCGTCACCACCATCTGGTCCACCTTTAGTGGTTTTTTTATTACGCAAAAATGAGACGCGACCACGTCCACCATCACCAGCGACTAGTATTAACTTCACTAAATCAATCATAAATATAGGATATATTATATCATCAAACTACTGGTTTATTTAAGGAAAATGCCTGGATCAAGCAAAACACTGCCTTGTCGAACTTCAAAGTGCAAGTGAGTACCCGTTGAACGACCAGTACTACCCATCTGTCCAAGCACATCACCTCTATTCACTCTTTGCCCAACTTGAACCTGCAACACACTCAAATGACCATATAGAGTTACGTAACCATTACCATGATCAATAACGACTTTATTACCATAGCCAGATGGATCCCATCCAGAGGCAACAACCGTTCCCGCATCTGCTGCTAAGATAGGCCCACCACCACTATTGGCAATATCCCAAGCTTTATGATAAAACCTGTAACCTTGAGTAATTCTACCTGCAGCAGGCCAGACAAATGCACCAGAAGCTGTAACTGAGCCTGCGTCTGGAGTGGTATACACTCTTTTTGTTGTCGTTGTAGCAATAATTGTCGTCTTTTCACCATCAGGCACCATGATATGTTGTCCTGTTGCCAATTCAAAAGTTTCATCATTAAGAAACTCGTTAAACGGATAGTCAACAATCACCTGAACTTGAGCACTATCAAGTTTGTATTTTTTACCAATACTATAAATCGTTTCTCCACGAGCAACTTTGTGACGAACACCATCAATAGGTAAAATTAGCAACTCATCACCAGGCTTTATTTTGCTGGTCGCACTCAAGTTGTTTTCCCACAAAATGGTGTCTTGTTGTAAACCATACAAAGTAGCAATGCTTGAAATTGTCTCACCTTCTCCTACTGTATGCGTAATAATTTCACCACCTCTAAACTGACGGACTTCTTCTGCTTGCTTAGTTAAAAAATCAGAACCATACGCTGTAGAACTTAAAACATTACTTGAGGCCTCTTGTTGCTCACCATTTGATGCAAAAATCACTGGACCTACAGTAATTGCAAAAAAAATCAAGGCAATTGTGCCAAAATGCAAAAACGGGCGCACATATTTACCTCGTTTTTTATAAAGCATATCAACCAAAGCATCTTTGAAAACTTCAAAATGAACAAACCACTTATAGACTCTATGTCTGAGGTAACGCTTGAGAAAAACAAAATATTGGGAAATATCTTTCAATACTTGTGGAGCTCGTAAACGTAATGTAATTTTTACCATAACAAAAGATTGCAGTAGCGACAATCTGCTCTAACTAGTATAGCTAAGCATTACCCATTCTTCAAGGAAGCCAAAAATTCTTTGTTTGATTTTGTCTTCTTGAGGTTCTCAATCATTGTCTGACTTCTTTGATCTTTGTCTAACATATCAAGCATTCTGTGAAGTGTTGTGAGAGAGAGATAATCTGCACCACTAATGAGCAAGTCATCTCTTCTTGTACCAGATCTCTGCACATCAATACTTGGGAAAATTCTGCGTTCAGCGAGTCTTCTATCAAGATGAACTTCTTGGTTGCCTGTTCCTTTAAACTCTTCGTACACCAAATCATCCATTCTTGATCCTGTTTCGACAAGCGCTGTTCCAACAATTGTTAAACTACCTTGAATCTCAAAGTTGCGGGCTGCACCAAAAAATTTCTTTGGTGGGAACAATGCTGCTGGGTCAAAACCACCAGACAAAGTTCTTCCAGAAGTTGGGATCGCCAAATTATACGCACGAGCTAAACGAGTAATTGAGTCAAGTAAAATCAAAACATCTTTACCTTCTTCTACTAAACGTTTTGCTCTCTCAAGAGCGAGCTCTGCTACTCTGCATTGGTCTTTTGCTGCTTCATCAAAGTTACTTGCCGCAACTTCACCTTTTCCATCGGTAATTCTATCAATGTGACGACGAATATCGGTGACTTCTTCTGGACGTTCACCAACTAGCACAGCCATAATGTGAATTTCTGGATGATTTTTTGCAACACCTGCTGCAATATTCTTAAGTAATGAGGTTTTACCTGCCTTTGGTGGAGAGACAATTAAACTTCTCTGACCTTTTCCGATTGGAGCGATCATATCTATGATTCTTAAGTCTAAAGGCTCTGCTCCCATTTCTAACTTAATCTGGGAATCTGGATATACTGGAGTGAGTTTTTGAAACTGCACTTTTTGGTTTCTTCTCAGTTCTTCAGCTGGCTTGCCATTTACTGTGTCAACTTTAACAATTCCCCAAAAACGTTCATTGTCTTTTGGCTCTCTTGCAGGACCAGTAATCAAATCACCAGATTGAAGTCTGAGTCTTTTAATCTGTGAAGTTGCGATATATGCATCCATTTCATCTTCACCACTCAAAGATCTACGAATAACTCCGTGACCATCTCTTGAATTATCTAAATAGCCAGTAATTGTTTGTGCTGGCTTGTCTGAACTTTGAGAAAAATCTCTGTTGTCCATATAGTCTCGAGAATCTCTACCGTCTCTATTATCTCTAGTATCTCTGTTATTTCTCGGTTCTTTTTGTTCTGATTTTTCTTTGAGATCCACAACAGTGTCACTTTTTTTTAGTGGAACAACTGGGATTCTTTTTGTGGATGTTGAAACTCTGATTGGTTGGACTTTTCTGCTTGGAGCTTTTGACTCTGTTTGCATTTCAGCTTTTAAATCTGATTGAAGTTCTTGGGTGCTTGCTTCTTTTATAGCAACTGGTTTTTCTGAAGTTGTTGCTTCTACTTCTGGTTGGGAGACTGTGTCAGTCATGTTTATTTTTGCGACTTCCTCGCTTTTAACTACTACTTTGTTGGCTAAATCGCCAGAATTTTGGTCATTCATAAAATTGGAAAAAATATTATTTAAATTAATAACTAACCTGTAAAAAAATTTCGAAAAGAAAATATATTTAGAACAAGATACGGATGTATTATCTCAGAGAAGTGTTTTTTTGTCAAATTAGACTGGTATAGAAGGACACTTCTAGCTAGCTTCTTCGTTAATCTTGTGGCTGAGTGGAAGCTCGGTTGCCTGCCCAACTACCGAACCTCCACACAACCACATGAGTAGTTGATATGCTTGTATGCAATTTAAATCATTAAGATAGAATTTACAAAGTAAGCCTCCCTTGCTATTCTCTCAATCATACGGTATTAAAAAAGTTTTAATTAACTTTCCGTGCAAGCGAAAAAAGCATTGTTACTCGTGGTCTGTCCAGCGATAATAATGCTTTTTTTATTATGGTTTCCCATATTCCGTATTATATTTTTAAATTGCGATTTCTTTTCTCTTACACTCCTAAATACTCAGATATTTAAAAAAAACTTTTGTTCTCTTTTTTTGTACCCTTCATGTCAGGAATGTTGTTGTACCAGAAGTATAACTACGTTTTTTATTTTAGTCAACCTATAGTTTTAAATTGCTCTTTTTAATAGGATCTCATAACTTTTATTTTAGTATATTTATAGAGAAAATATAACAAGTTATTCACATTTATTTTTTTAAATAATGAGTGTGGATAACTACCTCTCTGCCTGGATACAGGAGTACTAGATGATTCGCAGGACATGGGGTGCTATACTTATTTATATATGTCCGCACCTCATACAATACTCGAGTTAAGAACCAGCAGAGATGCTTTGCACACCCCAGAATCGGCAGTACAACTCTTTGCCTCACTCCCAAGCCTCAAAAACATGTGGTTTTGGAGAATTCTGGGAAAAGGCGAAACTATTTCCTTTGAAATCGTGGTCGAAAATCAAACAATCTATTTTCAAGCATATGTGCCAGTTCGACTTACTACTTACATTAAAAGCATATTAATATCTAGTTATCCTGAGATTGTTATAAAAGAGATAAAATATGATGCACTAGACTATTATCTCAACCCAAAACCAACCCACGATACCAACCAAGAATACTTTTTTGAGATGGGCAATCTGTCACTTAAAAATGCAGAACATCTTTCTATAAAAACCTATAAAGCGTTTCATGACGTTGACACTCTTGCTCCCATTCTCTCTACCCTTTCGAAACTAGATGAACACGATAAGGTTGTTTTGCAATATGTGATCAGTAAATCATCGGGTCATAGCACTGCATTTTCAGCAACAATAAATCAAATTCAAGGGGAAACTGCAGAAAAATCGGCTGAAAAAGAAAAGGAATCTGCCCTGCGCGTCTCGATTCGAATGGCTTTAGGTTCAACTGACAAACAAAAAAGCAAAAATTTGTTAGAAAACTTAGCAAATGCATTTGAGACACTCTCTGACGTCCAGAGTAACGCACTTCGCCTCAAGAAAACATATATATTTAAAAAACGATTCCTCAAACACATGAAAGCTCGTGACTATAAAGCAACAATCAGTTTTCATCTTTCACTCGATGAAATGGCTACCTTATTACATATGCCGAGTGAAAAACTTTCCAATATACCAAATATCGCATGGGGTAAAAATTTACTTGGAGAACCACCAGAGGCGCTCCCCGTTGTTAGTAAAGATATGGATCCACTTGAGAAACGAGAAATCAACGCCTTTGCAAAAACTGAGTTCAAAAATAAGGAAGTTATTTATGGCCTCAAGCGCGCTGATCGTCGTCGCCATATGTATGTAATTGGAAAAACTGGCACAGGTAAATCTACCCTCTTGGCTAATATGGCTATTAATGACCTCAAAAATGATGAAGGAATGTGTGTAATTGATCCACATGGTGATCTTATTGATACAATTTTAAACTACATTCCGAAGCGCAGAATCAATGATGTTATTTACTTTGACCCAAGTGATACGCAACGCACAGTAAAACTCAATCTCTTTGAAGGTGAAAATGTTGTTCACAGAGAACTGATTGCCTCTGGAATTGTCTCTGTGTTTAAAAAACTCTATGCCTACTCCTGGGGACCACGGCTTGAGTATATTTTGCGTAATTCATTACTCACATTACTCAAAGCAGACCAAGCTCGGCTTTCTGATGTGCTTGACCTGCTTACAGATCCTAAGTTTCGAGCCACAATCGTTGATAATCTTGATGACCCAATTTTGAAATCATTCTGGATTAATGAGTATGACAAGATGCAAGAACGCCAACGTACTGAAGCTATCGCCTCTATTTTGAATAAGGTTGGCCAATTTGTTTCTTCTCCGATTGTTCGCAATATTGTAAATGCTCGAAAAAGTTCGTTTAGCATTGAGGATGCCATGAGCCAGGGAAAAATATTGTTAGTTAATCTTTCTCAAGGAAAACTTGGTGAAGATAACGCCACTCTGCTTGGTTCAATGTTGATTACCAAAATCCAGCTTGCCGCTATGGGGAGAGTCAACCTTCCAGAAGAAGAACGCAAAGATTTTTACTTGTATGTTGATGAGTTCCAAAACTTTGCTACAGAATCGTTTACTAAAATTTTGTCTGAGGCACGTAAATATAGATTAGATCTCATCTTGGCAAACCAGTATATTGCCCAGATTCCAGAAGAAGTGCAGAAAGCAATCTTTGGCAACTGTGGAAGTATGGTTAGTTTTGTTATGGGTGCTGATGATGCGGGTGTTTTCACCAAGGAATTTGGCAACAAATATACTGCAGAAGACTTGGTTTCTCTGAGTCGCTACCAGATTATTAACAGGCTTTCGATTGATAATATTGTGTCTAAACCGTTCCCTGCTTTGACTTTACCTCTAGCCTCCTCAAGCAACTTGAGTAGAGAGACAGTGATTCAAGTAAGTCGTGAGCGATACGCGAAGTAGTATGTCGCTCAATGACTACAAACTGAGACAGTTTTAAAAAAAAGTTACTTTTTCAACAAGCTAAACTCTTGCAATACAGCTCTCACTGATTTGTGTGTCTTTTTTGAAATTATATTCGTGAATCCTAAGCGTTTTGCTTCTTTAATTCTTCTGTCGAGTAAATTTACTGATCTAATCTCACCCAAAAGACCGATCTCACCAATAAAAACTGTTTTTTCACTAATTGGTTTGTTATTGAGTGAGCAGGCAATTGCAACCGCTAGCCCCAAGTCTATGCTTGGTTCCTTGACTTCAAAGCCACCCGCAACTGACGCAAACACATCTGTTGATGCTAAGGGCAATTGGCAGTGCTTTTGCAAGACCGCTGTTAAAATCTGAATTCTGGGTAAATTTATTCCTCGACCCACTCTTCTCGGCATTGCTAACTGTGAACTCACCACTAAGGCTTGAATTTCAACCAACAATGGACGAGTGCCTTCCATGACACAAACCGTTGCGCTGCCTGGTACTTTAGAATCAGCATACTCCAAAAAGAGTTCTGAGGGGTTTGAGACTGATTCAAAACCATACTCACGCATGCGAAAAACCCCAACTTCATCCGTAGCTCCAAACCTATTTTTTATGGCTCTTAAAATTCTTAAATCCCCTGTCCTATCGCCACTTAACTCAAGAACTGAGTCGACAATATGTTCTAGCACTTTTGGCCCAGAAATAGTACCTTCCTTGGTTACATGACCAACTAAAAATAAAGGAATATGCAAAGCCTTTGCTGTTTTTGTTAACCGTTCAGCACACTCACGAACTTGCCCCACACTTCCAGCCGCTCCACTCAAATCTTCTGTTGTCACACTTTGAATACTATCCACCACTACACAGCCTGGCTTAATTTTTTGCATAGCTGTTGTAATGGAGTCCACATCTGAAGTTGTTACAAAAACTAAGTTGTCTTTAACTACTGTTACCTCTTCATGAAATTGCTTGGCGATTCTCTCAATGCGCAAAGCAACCTGACTTGGGTTTTCTTCTCCACAAACATACATAAATTTTTGATTTGCAAGATCTGACCTCGCAATAACCTTTGTACTTGCCCGAGTTTTGAGCCTCTCTCCTGAATCTTGCATTCTCTTACTTGGTTGTAACATACCTACCACCATTTGAGTTAAAAGAGTTGATTTGCCAATCCCTGGTTCACCACCAATTAGCATGACGCTTCCTGGAACCATACCAAAATGAGGGTTTTCACCACCAAGAACTCGATCGAACTCATCAATATTCGTTGAAAGTCGTGTTTTTGAGGCATTTAACGCCTCGACTTGAGAAAAAGAAACTGTAAAATCTGCAACTTTTTGGTTTTTAGTACTCTGTCCTTTAGAAATTACCTCCGCAGGTAACTCCTCTACCATTGAGTTCCAGGTATGACACTCGTAACATTGACCAACCCACTTTGCAGTTGTCCAACCACAGTTTTGACACGCAAATACTGAATCACCTTTTGCCATATACCCCTTTGTTTACAAACCCATTAAATCACACAATACTTACAAAAACTGTAGGAAGATCTTTACTTTAGTGAGTTACAAACAAGTTACAATGAAATTTTTGTTACAAATAAAGTGTTTCCACTATACTGTCCAGATACAGTTACTGATTTCCCAACATACTCATCAAAAGAAACTGAATATGTTTCTACATCATGAAGTGCGCCAGTTGAGTCTGTAATAAAATATAACTCACCATTTTTTGATAGAGAACCAACCAAAGTAACTTCAGCATTTTTTTGTTCATATTCTTCATTTTCCATTGTCTCTGAGCCATTTTGTAGAAGGGAGCATCCGGAAAACATAAGGCTTGATGCAACAATTAACACAAGAAAAGCAAATAGTTTTTTATTCATAGTGTCTCAATACTATCATTTCTGTAAAATCTTTGTGGTAGAAATTTCAGGATTGTGTTCATGAACTATAACAACCTCTCCACCGAACTCTTTGAGGATTGCTTGTTTTTTATCTAAATGTTGAGAATGTGAGGAAACTGCCAAATACCTTGGTTTAATTTTTTGAATTAAAGCTTTATGATCTTCTGGCTTACTAAATTGTTCAGGTAAAACAAAAACTTCATCAGCAATATTCAAATGTAGTAAATTTTTGACTCTCACTACTTGTGAATTAACCGGCCTACCCTCACCCTTCATTTGACGCACTCTCACATCAGATTCAACCCCAACAATAAGATAGTCACCGATTGCTTTTGCGTTTTTTAAAAAATTTGTATGTTCTTGATGTAAAATATCAAAAACCCCAGTTGCCAAGACAATATTTTTTTTCATATATCTTTCAATTATACCAACCTCATCAAGGTATTCTTCCAGTTCTCAAAAACAACCGACTTAGTATCTCTAGGATGAAAAAAAGCATACTTTTTACTCACTTTTTCTCGAGTCATATGTGGTTTCATATATGCATACTGTACCAAAAATACAAATATATTGATCAAGCTAAAAACTTGCGTAATTACAGGCAGCTCAAAAAAAGAAAATGCTGAAGCAGTACGCTCCATAGTACCCAACCCACTCATAAAAATATGTTTTTGTGTCCATTTATTCACCAACCTAAATTTTTTAGAAATAGATCCCTTACTCAACACCCAAACGGCCTGCACAACTTCATATGCTTCATATGTAGACCGAGCACTAACAGGTAGCTGTAACTCGCTTTCCTCAACCCATAGATTAAAACACCAACTATTTTTTTCTTCTTTTGCAAACGAACGACGTTTCCCTCGTAAAGTAGCATACAAAATTACAAGCAACCGAGAAACCCACAACCTATTACTTGCTGTAACAATCATAAAATCAATATCATCATCTTGTATGGTATTGTTTACAGCCAAAGAACCAGTCACAGCAACACCCTTAATAAAAGGAATTCTCCTCGCAAAAGCGATAAACTCCTCAAGCTCTAACCATTTTGCCTGCGCATATTCTGCTCTTTTTTTTCTCGAACTTGCCAAATCAACCATCTTTTCAACACTCAATCCAGAAACAAACAGGAACTCTCCAGAATATACAAGTAACTTTTGACTCTGTAGTAACTGCAGTGCTTTGGTAAACGTAGCAGAATCGACGAAAAAACCAACCAATAAACGGGTATACAACTCAGGAACAGTGAGAGGAAAAGAAAATTGTTCACTATATGCTAGTGTCAGCAAAATCCTTCGCTCTATAGATATCTGCATGTGCTTCATTATAGGCAGGAACAAGAAACTTTCAACACAAATCTATAAAAACAACAAACCTATTTTGAGCTGACATTATATTGCTTTAAAACCTGAGAAACACCAAGCTCTAAAGTTTTTTGAATATCTTCAATATTACTACTCTTGAGTAAAGAGTTTATTGCAGTTTTATAATATCCAATCATCTGGTCATTAATACCATTATCATGAGTAAAAGAATTTAAGTAGCCACTTTTTGCATAAATAGCATCACTTAAAATTGGCCCAACAACTTTATCTTCTTCTAACTCACTTGCCATACCAGCTTTTGGATAAATTTCACCAAAGGCACGAACCTTACTTGCATCAGAGAAAAACTTCTTCAAAACATCATCTCTATTAAGATAGGCTAAAAACTTTGCAGCCTCAGTTTTTTTCTTACTCGAAGCAGATATGCCTTCAGCCCAATAACTTGCCCATGTAACTTTCTCGTCTTCTGAAAGCTGTGGCATAGAAGCTGTAGCAAACTTCAAATTTGGATTTAATGCTTTAATCTCGTGAGCTCTCCAAGAAGGTGCGAACATCATAGCAACATCACCACGAGCAAATGCAACTGTTGAGCTTGGTAACGTTTCATTCCAAACTTTATCCTTTACTTGAAAGTTTGTATAAAAAAGTAATGCATCTCTAGTTTGAACTGAATCTGCATCTGCCAAATTACCACCATTTTGTAAAATCAAAGTAGCCAAAATATCAGAAAAATGTTCAACATTTGTAGCATTACCAATGGCGAGTCCACCCCGTTCAATTCCATTTGCGGAAGGAACTGTAAGCTTAACAGCTAATGCGCGAAGCTCCGGCCAAGTTTTTGGAGGCGTTTCGCTTGCTGTTGTCAAAATATCTTCATTGTAATACAACACTAAACCGTCATACATCAACGGCAAACCAACATATTGACCTGCAGAAACCAATTGCTCAGTAACAACTGGGTAATACTTACTCCTAAAATCTGACGCCGTAACAACACTTGCCGGAATTGGATCTAAAATTGACTTAATCATCGGTACCCAAGAAGCGTGAAAACGGAACACGTCTGGGCCTGATCCACCCTGCGCCGCTGCCTGTAATCTCTCACGATATGCTGCAGCAGATTGCTTCGTGTAGTTCACTTCAATACCTGGGTTTTCAGTTTCAAAAGCGGTAATAACTTCATTCATCACCTCAGATGGTTCCCAAAGACCCCAATACTCTATTGTTGTTTTGGTGGCAGGTACTTCAGTTCTTTGATTTCCTGTTTGAGTAGTGCCGCCTGTAGGCGTAGTCCCTTGATTATTTGCAACAGAAGTTGATTTGCCTCCCATCAATTTAGAAAGTACAAAAACAACAATTACCAATAGAATAATTCCTCCAGCAATAAAAGGTAAGAATTTCATTATTGGACTTTTTGCTTGAGCAAATTTTGGATCTTTAGAATTAGTATTTTGTTGTGATTTTTGAGCCTGAGCACTACCAATAGTTGGAGTTTCAGTTTTGATTATCGACCCAGATTGTGGAGCACCTGTTTGTATTGCGGGTTTTGGTGGCATCATTCCTGGTGCGGACTTGTTCAAACCCAACGGAGGTGCTTCTCCACGAATCGCCTGTGGAATTGGTTGTCCCAATACTGTTTTTTGTGGCATTGGTGCAGAAGGTGCAGTAGAACCAGTAGCCCCGGATGGAATCTTGTTGCTACTCATTGAAGATAATGCACTCAAAGAACTTGGGGGTAAAGATGTTTTCAGTGATTGAGGTGCTTGAGAAGTACCTGATAAATCCGCTGGTTTTTGTGCTAGAGGAATTCTGGCTGCGTCATCCTTTGGAATAGTCGGCGCTGGTGGAGTTGGGGGTTTGGATGGACCTGGAATAGAGCCTGATTTACTACTTTGATCAAACACAACGCTCTGCTGTTTAGGATCAGCTGGTGGTGTTGTTGGTTTTGGAAGGTCTGATGTTGGGTTCATATTTTATATACTAGAAACAAATTACTTTTTTTGACACAATATACCTGTATAAATGATAACACAAAATAAAACACAAGTAAGCACTCAGCAATTTGTTTTTTTATGTTCAGTAACAGGATTTAGTTTTTTAGTTACTGGAATTGCTTTACTTGGCGGTTCATACAGAAATAGAATTTTTGCAAACACCTATATAAATAGTATAGATATTTCTGGTATGAATATGGAGCAAAGTATCAGTCATCTGAATACCAAAAAACAAGAGCTTGATTCTCATAAAATTACTGTTGGTATTGATGATATTTCTTTATCAAGTAGTTCTGCTCAGCTTGGATATACAACTGACTTTACTACTGCAGTTTCTGAAGTTTACATACAACAACATAAAAACCATCCCATTCAAAACGTTTTTTCTGCTCTCATTGCTTATTTAAAAAGAAGCGAATATATCGCTCCAAAAAAGTATGACGAAAACAAGCTCACAGATTTTCTCACCCAGTTAAACCAAAAAGTTGAGTTAATCGGAGAAAATCCAACTGTTGCGCTTAAGGTAAGTGGATCACCAAACTCCATTGTTGTTTTTCCGGGAAAACCAGGTAGATCTCTTGATCAAACTCAAACAATTGATACTATTTTAGAAGCATTGCAAAATGAGCAACACACTATTGCTGCTCAAATTGCCTCCACTAGTAGTGTTTTAAGTGAAAATGAAATTGAAAACACTATTATAAGAGCTAAAAAATTCGTTGGAACAAAAATTGCTGTTGTTGCCGAAGACAGAAAATTCTTTCTCTATGATCAAGACTTGGTTGGTATGATACAACCATCCAATGGGTATAATTCTACAGTTATTCAAAACCAAGTTTCAGACTGGGCAAAAAAAATAAATAGAAACTCGCAAAATGCAGAATTTGAGTACGATACAACAACTCTCAAAGTTATAAAATTTGTACCCCACAAGAACGGTTTAGAAGTTGATATAGAAAAAAATGTCCAAACAATACTAGATTTGATTTCAAAAACAGAAAGTTCAAACGATAATAATACCACAAATGAAACGAATACAAACGCACCCAAGCTTTCCTTGATTGTCAGCACAACAGAGCCAGAAATAACCTTGGAGAAAACAAATGACTTAGGAATCAACGAAAGAATTGGTTTTGGCGAAAGTTACTACCACCATTCAATTCCAAACCGTGTTCATAACGTGGGAATTACCGCAGATAGAATTTCACTCGCAATAGTTGCCCCAGGGAAAGAATTTTCATTTAACAAAAGGTTGGGTGACGTTTCCTCAAGTACCGGATATCGAAGTGCCTACGTTATTTCTGGCGGTAAAACTGTTTTGGGTGATGGCGGTGGCGTTTGCCAGGTTTCAAGCACACTTTTTAGGTCAGTATTGGATGCTGGATTAGATGTCAGCAAACGCCTACAGCATTCATATAGAGTTTCATACTATGAACTCAACTCTGATCCAGGTTTTGATGCTACTGTATATTCTGGAGATATAGACTTTAAGTTCATTAACGACACTCCTGGACATATTATTATTGTTACGCACAATAACGCTGAAGAACTATACATGAACGTTGAAATTTACGGTACTGATGATGGTAGGGTTGCACAAATACATGACTACAAAAAATGGGGAGCAGTTGGCCCCTTAGCAACAGAGTA
Organism: uncultured Pseudomonadales bacterium; assembly: GCA_964652415.1. Lineage (GTDB taxonomy): Bacteria > Patescibacteriota > Microgenomatia > UBA1400 > PJMF01 > VFLK01. The sequence goes on from CAZZDG010000001.1 coordinate 17,995, forward strand.
CTATCCAACCACTGAACTGCCAACTGGGGTAAAAAAACAAATTGATTGGTCTGTAGGAGGAATCAAAACTGAGTTTGCTCACACTGTTAAAGATAAAAATGGCGCAATCATTCATGATGACAAATACTACTCTAATTACAGACCGTGGTCAGCTAAGTATTTGGTAGGAATTTAAGCTTGATTGTCAAATAGGTATGCTTGCAACTGGCATAAGTCTACGAGACTATCAAAAGCAAGTGATATAATTACAAAATCATGGAACCAAGATACACTCATCAAGAAACCGAAGAAACAATCTACTCTCTGTGGGAAAAGGCTGACGCTTTCAACCCAGACTCAGTCAAGAAAATTCGCCAAAAAGAAAATAATCCAACCCACACAAAACAATTTAGTATTATCATGCCTCCACCTAACGCCAACGATCCATTACACGTTGGACACGCTATGTTTGTAGCTCTTGAGGATATCATGATTCGCTACAATCGCATGTTAGGCAATGATACAGTCTGGATTCCAGGCACAGATCATGCTGGCATTGAAACCCAGTTTGTGTTTGAAAAAAAACTTAAAGCAAAAGATCAGTCTCGGTTTAACTTTGACCGCTCTACCCTCTTTCAAATGATTTGGGATTACGTGCAAGAAAACTCTGGTGTTGCCGTTGATCAAATTAAAAAACTTGGAGCAAGCGCAGATTGGTCACGCTATAAATTTACGCTAGACCCCGATATTGTTACAGATGTGCTCAAAACTTTTCAACAACTTCATGAAGATAGATTGATATATCGAGATTTAAAGCTTGTTAATTATTGTCTTAAATGTGGCACTAGCTATTCTGAATTAGAAGTTGATCATATAGACCAGACTGACCCACTCCATATAATTCAATACGGCCCACTCACCGTCGCAACTGTTCGTTTAGAAACAATTTTTGGAGATGTAGCTGTTGCTGTTCATCCAGAAGATGATAGGTATAAACACTATATTGGTACTCAAATTGATGTAGAGTTTCCGTGGGGGTCTAAAAAAATGCCGGTTATAGCCGACGAATATGTTGACCCTAAGTTTGGTACTGGTGCTGTAAAAGTAACTCCCTATCACGATCCAAATGACTTCATGATGTGGACAAACCACAAAGCAGAAATTTCCGAAATCCCACAACCAATTATTAACACTTCTGGAAAACTGTACAACGCTGATCCAGATACAGAACTAGTACCAGAAGAATATTTAGGTCTTGGTATAGTTAACGCAAGAAAAAAAGCTCTCGAAGCATATAAAACATATAAAGATGGCGCGTTACTAATAGAAACAAAAGAAAAATATTCACACTCAGTTGGTGTTTGTTACCGCTGTGGCAAGCAAATCGAGCCACTCCCACTCCCACAATTTTTTATTAGTGTTCAAAGTGAAAAAAACAACTTAGTTGAAAATGCTTTAAAAGCACTTGAATCCCAAGTTGTTGATACCAACACTCAGCCTGGATCAACTAAAATTCATGGTGCTGGTCGTGAAAAAATTCTTCGTCATTGGCTAAACAACCTTAAAGATTGGAATATCTCGCGTCAAATTGTCTGGGGAATCGGTATTCCTGTATGGTATAAAGTTTCTGGAAATGAAAATAAGATAACTGTTGGATATTTAGATAAGGATAAGCAATTCGTTTCTACCCTACTCTCTCAAGCTTTACTCACGAATTCTTTTGAAGAAATAAAACAAAATTTGCAAACTATGACTGCGGATATTTCTGTACCATATGTTGTTTCTATTTCAGATCCAGACCAAAATCAATACATACAAGAAACTGACACCTTTGACACTTGGTTCTCCTCAAGTCAGTGGCCAGTTGTTACTCTCAAAAATACAAAAGACGCTGACTTTAACCGTTTCTACCCTACTTCAGTTATGGAAACTGGTTATGATATCCTCCCATTCTGGGTCATGCGCATGATGCTTCTTGGCATATACATGACTGGAAAGACTCCTTTTTCAGATGTATACCTACATGGCTTAGTTCGTGACCAAAAAGGTCAAAAAATGTCTAAATCTAAAGGAAATGTTATTAATCCACTTGAAGTGAAACAAGAATATGGCGCTGACGCGCTTAGAATGGCTTTAGTAATTAGATCAACTCCAGGACAAGATAAATCGGTAGGTACGCCTGATTTTAAGGCAGCAAGAAACCTCACAAACAAACTCTGGAATGCAGCTCGCTTCACAATTCTCCAAACCGAACAGCCATATGAAACCAGCGTTGCGACTGGTGCTACACATGATCAAAAGTTTTATGAAAAACTCACTATCCTTACCACAGACATAAGCCAGCAATTAAATGACCTCAAACTTGGGTTAGCAGCAGAAACCCTTTATAACGAATTTTGGCACTGGTACTGCGATGAGTGTATAGAATCAGCAAAATCAGGGCAGATTTCTAACAAGGCTTTACTTGATGGCTTAGTTGTTTTTCTCAAGTTGCTTCACCCATTTATGCCATTTATTACAGAAAATATTTGGCAAGAATTGGTTAAACTCAATCTCGTTACAGAAAAACTATTGATTGCTGCTAACTGGCCAAATTCACACGAATAATTTATATAAAAACAAATATAGGCCTAATAAAAAGACAAACATGAAACTACTGCTCCTCAAACTCAAGCTGGCTTTTCATCTTGGAATTTTTCTATTACGCCTAGCAGCTAACTTTTCCAATAAAACAAAACCACTTACTATTGGCGTTTTTGTAACAGGATTATTAATCTTTATTGGTGGGATTTCACTATTAAACACAGCTCAAAAACCCACTCAGGCAGTTTTTACTGTTGTACCACAGAATGTCGAATTGTTTGAACTACAAGGCTTAACTATAGAACAAATTGAATCTAAAATAGATTTTTTAGAAACAGTTCTAGAAAAACAACCCAATTCTCGAGACATACTATTAAATCTCTCACACCTCTACTCCGCTTTACATCAGGATGAACTAGCAGCAAAACATAGAAAAGCTGCAACTGAAATTGACCCAAATAATCCTCTTTTAAAATAATTTTCTACTCTTGTGTAAACTTTTGTGCTCATTAAACAATGGGAAGTTTGTTTTTATTACTAAATCGAAACTTATACTAGTGAGTTTTACTCCAGACAGATCAGCCAGTGCTCTAAGTTTTCTCAATACAAAAAAAACTCCCTGTTTTTATAAACAAGGAGTTTTTGTTTTAATGCTTTTTTAGAAATTTATTCTGCTTTTTCTTCTGTGGCAGCTGGTTTTTCACCTGCTTCTATACTAGTTTTTACTGCGTCACCTTCACCAACAATAGTTTCTGGTGTTTCATCTTCTTCAACTTCACCAGCAATTGCTTGAACAATAACCAGCGTAATTTCCTCTGGATTTTGATCTTCATCTAACAAAAGAGTGATTTTACTCTTATCATATTGAAGTTCAGCCAAGCTAATACTCTGACCGATCTCAGTAAGTCCTGATATATCAATCTCAAATTTCTCTGGAAGATCAGATGGAAGTGCTTCAATTTCGACACTATCTTTAACCAAACTAACAACTGATTCTGGGATGTCTGTCTCACCAACAATATAAATTGAAATTTCAGCCTGGATAGGATCTGATAAATCAACTCTTCTAAAAGATACGTTTAACACGTTAATACCAAAAGGATCAGTGCTATAATCTGAAATCAAGACAGGAATTTGGTTTTTTGATTCCCCTATTTGAAGATAAATCAAGCCTGTATCTCCATGAGAAGTATACAGTTTTTTAATGGCTTGTTTGTCCATGTACACTCCTTGAGAGTCACTTCCCAGGCCAAATACGTTTCCGACAACCTTGCCTTGTTTTCTTAGTTTTTTTGCGAATCCAGTTCCAGCTTTATCGCGTGAAAAGACGTGAAAAAGAATTTTTTCGGAAGAACTTGTCATATAGTATGTGTTACTTTCTTTGGAAAAACTTGGTGTTTTTCAACTAGAATTACTACCGTACTTAGTATACAGCCAAAAAGATATATATCAAGTGCCCGCGACTCCTCAACTATGTCCTCGGGATCAAAGTAAAAGTGCTATTATTGGCGCATACCCATCTTGTACAACGCCTCACATAACAAAAATATCATACTCAAAATCACAATACAATAGGTAAAATTATTTAAACTATAAACAGAGCAACTACTCAAATTTTACTCCAAAAAGGACTGCTTCATCAAGCGAACTAGCTGAGAATCTGATGGTATCTCCAGTAATAGTGGCATTTGGAGCAATGAGCACTGGCTTTATGTCTGGAGCATGGGTAATACTTATTGTGAATGGATCAGCATCAAGTCCAGATTGTTTTCTGTTATAAAAAACATATGAAAAATCTTGAGTAACACCAAGTGGAGTAGAGTAGACTAGTTCAACAGTAATTTGTTTTTGAATTGGCACATCAACTCGCAACCCAACAACCTTAAAACCATCTTCTTCTGTCTGAATAATTTGATTTTGAGTTAATTCTGAGCCATTAATAAGTGCTTTCTCCACGGTTGCATTAGGATTCACAAAAAATCTTATGAAAGTTTTATATGTCCCCTTTGGCCAAGAGTTTGATTGAGCCTTGTTATCAAAAGATATGGTTCTAGTATGTTGAGCACTTTCTCTAGAGACAAATATTTTGTGATCAATTGTCCTTTCTAGATAGTAATTTGCTTTATTTATACCGATATTCGCTTCAACTTGTGCCATATTATCAACCAAACAGTCTACAACGCTTAGTCGAGTAGGGCAGGAAGGCTGCGTTAAAGCGCCAGTCCAACCCAAAATTTGCAGGATTGCTTCCTCACTTTCAACCGTAGAATAAATCTGGGTTTGCTTAGTTTCTAGCGAATTTTTCAAACTAGTGAGTAGGGTTGGAACACTATTTTCTTTTAACTCTGAAAGTTTATTTAAAGTCTCTGTTAAAATTTTTACTGAATAATCAATAGATTTTGGCGAATCAACCAAAACAACCTCTGAATGAAACTCCATTCGCTCTTCAATATTTTTATCTGTCAAAACTTCATTATATTCAGGTAAATCTATCGGACCAACTGCTTTAAGCAAGTCGCTTAAACTAAAAACATTCATTGCTATTACACCATTTACATTTACCCCAAGTGATTTCTCAATAAACCAGGCAATCTGCTTGCTTGATTTTGGAAAATCTGGACTCCAATTACTATCTCTTAAATACCAATTTGTTTCACCTAAATATGTTTTTATTTCCTCTGGAGGAACTACTTGTCCTGGTAATTTTTTATCAAGTTCATAAATTGAATACACTTGATATGAAACCAAACTGCCTTTATCAAAATTAAGCAAGGCAACTGCCTGAATAAAACCTCCTGTTGGACGAAGTTCTTGATTGTTTTGCAAGAGTAGAGCATATGTTCTTTTGCCAGACATCCCAACCATATCTGGTAAAACTTGTTGTAGCTCCTGATGAATTTCTAGACCAGATCTAATATCTTGAATTTTTTTACCAATTTGCTCGATAACTTCGTTCTGTTTTTCTGAATTTTCTCCCAAATCTATTTGAGCGAGTGTTGCCTGAATAAGTGACAATCTTTCATAGGCCTGTGAGACGCTATAAGTCAAATTTTCAGTTAGTTCTGTTGAGTTTCCAATACTTCCATTCAGAATGTTTAAAACAAGGTTTTTAGACGACTGGTCGGCTTGTGCTAAAACGGCAGGCAGTTCTTTAAATTGATATACTAGGCTTACTAAGACAGAATTTTTTGAGATAACATCGAGTTCAAGAATCTGACTATATACCGTTGTTTGACCAGCTACAAAATCAGCTGTTTTGGCTAAAGAAACACCAAACACCTGACTCACACTTTGACTTTCTGCAGTACTTGTAAGAAAACTCACAACTTGCTTTTTAAGCAGCGCTCCTGAGATCAAATAAATAGTTGCTAACAACAATATTCCAACAGCCATACCAATTGAGAGTAGACCACCGTAAAAAAGCTTAGTTCTGCTTTTGGTTTTTTTTGTTATTTTTTTTGTAGACTCTACAATATTTTCAACACGCTCAACCTTGGTCTCTGTCCGGGTAGTCTTAAAAATTCGTTGAATCTCATTGTTTAAATCTGCACTTTCTGTTTTTTCTATAACTTGAGGTTTCACAACAACTTGTGGTTTTTCTACAACCCCCGCTGTCACAACAACAGGCATTGATTCGGGTACTACTCGAACTTTTTGAACGACAAATTTTTGCTGTTGTGGTTGTTGTTGTTTTTCTATGTTCTGATTAATTAGTGGTGTCACAACACTATTTGGCTGAATAATTGGCAATTGTTGTGCTGACGGAGAGGGAATTACTGTTGCTTCTTCATCAATCACTTTTGTTGGGGCTTTCAGACTTTTTACAATGTGTGTTGCAATCAGCCTGCTATCTGTAGTAACAGTTTTTTCGATTGCTGTAAAAGGGATTGTTTTATTAAAAACTATTTTATCTTGGATAATTTCCAGGTTTGTATTGTAATATGCATCATATAATTTCTTAACAAGACTTAAAAAATGAGTACTATTCACTGACTTTCCCAAGACAACGCTACTCACATGTTTCTTTGGCACAAAAATAAATTCTACTATTTGAGACAAATAATCATCAATTGTTATAAATTTTATGTCAGAAAGGGGATCAATAAGAATGTTATTGTCTTCTGGCCTTAAAATATAATTAAATATTGATAAATCAACATTATTTCCCAATAAATCTTGTCCAAAAATAAAACTCGCTGAAGGCAAATAATAGTTGCAATCAATAATAAATTGCTGTTGAATTTTTGTATCAGATACCCAGTTTGCCAACAAACTGCTCCGTACAGTTTCAACTCCAGTTACTACAGGCAAAGCCACAATAAGTTGTGTGGTTATTTTTGATAAATTTTGCAAATCGCCTAAGTACTCATTCGTGTTTTTTTGAACGTCGCAAACCCAAACAACTTTATATGCTTCATTGAGCTTATGAATATTTTCAGAAACATCACTAATTGGCAAAAAATAAACCGCTACATTTTTAGACTGCAAAGCTTGAGCCAATTTTTCTCTAAGAGTAGTGTTTTCTCCCACTAAAATAATCGCTGGTTCATCAGCGACCAGTTGTGTAACAAGTCTAGACATCTCCTTTATTGTAAAAAAAAGCTACAGATAATAAAAGGGGTTTTTTGTGTATCAATTATAGTTGCTGTGCATCAAGCGCTTGGTTTACCAACAAATCTGCGGCAGTATTGAGTTCACGCTTCACATGCACAAACACAACTTCTACTCCCATTTTTGCAACAACATCCCAACACTTTATAGCAAGGTCGCGCATCCGAGGTTCTTTGATTTTCCATTTTCTATTCATTTGTTCAACAACAAGCTTGGAATCTAAACTACAAATAACTCTATCAACACCGGTTTTATTTTGAGAAACCCATTCAAGAACTGTTAAAAGGGCAGTGTACTCAGCTTCATTATTTGTAGCAACGCCGATGTATTTAGAAAGTTCAAAAAGAATTGTTTTATCAGGTGAGTACACTACACCACCAATCGCCGCATTACCTGGATTACCTCGAGATCCTCCATCTGTAAAAACGTTCAATTGCATACACGACCTTTGCTTTTATTATTACCTAATTTGACTTTTTAAGTTGAATTGTCAGTTTTCTCTCTTTACCATCACCTTCAGAAATACTTTCAAGTTCATGAAAGTCTTTTTCTTCAGAAAGAGTAGAGTGAATCACAAATCTCTCATGAGCCGGAAGATAATTCTCAAATGTATATGGTCTGCCTGTTTGTAAAACTTTATTTGCAATAGAGTAGGTCAAATCTTTTAATCTGTCTTCGCGTTTTTCTCTGTAACCATTCACATTTAAAGTGATTTTTTTATCCATTTCTGGATTTTCACTATCTTGAAAGATAATTCTTAAAAGTCTTTGAATAGAATCAATTCCTTCTCCATGGTGACCAATAAAAATACCAGAATCAGACTCTGGAACTTCTAAAGTTAGAACTATTTCTTTCTCTAAAGTTTCGACATTCAATTTAATATCTTCGTGTGCGACTCCGCAATGTTCACAGAGTTGTGTTAAAAATGTATCAATTGTCATTTTTTCCTTTGGTTTACTATAACTACTTTGCTAATTTTGTTTTCACAAAAAGGAGTGCTCTTTGTGTGTAGGTAACTAATCCACCTGGACCAGAGACATACCATTGTTGTCCAATACTAAAGAGTGTTGTTGCTACCCAATATAGTGCTAAACCTGAAGGAAACTTGAGTGCAATAAATCCTGTCATGATTGGCATCATAAACATCATTTGTTGTTGCATTGATTTTGCCATATCTGCTGTATCTTCTTCTTTTTCGTTTAGCTTTTGAATTGTCTTTGTTTTAGCATTATTTGCAACAATATCTTTTGTTTCAGCACCGGGTGCAATCATTAAAGAAAGTACTAATTGTGTCAGCATTGCTAACACTGGCAAGATATACTTTGAATCTGGTTTGGCAAGATCTAACCAAAGAAAATTCATGTTAACAATGCTACCATTCGCATTAATAAAACCAATCAGTGTTTGATATAAAACAATCAAAACACCAAGTTGTAATAGTTGTGGCAAACAGCCTGAGAGGGGATTAACATTATATTTTTTATAAAGCTCTAGTTGAGCTTTCTGCAATGCTTGTCTATCTTTTCCATGAAGTTTTTGTAGCTTCTTCATTTCTGGCTGAAGTTCTTGCATTTTTTTTGCAGATCTTAAAGAAGGAAGGGTAAGGGGGACTAACACACTTCTAATTAAAAAAGTAAAAACAATAATTGCTAAGCCAAGAGAACCAGTTGTTTCAACTAAAAAAACTAATAACTGATTAAATCCTTGTGTAATAATTTCCATATTGCTCCTTTATTTCCTTTTTACGGCTACCAACAAGTTATAACCCGTCCGCAACCCTTTAAAATACCAATAACTACTCCTCGTTTTTTAATTTGTTGGAACATATACGTTCCACAATCTGGGGTATGTTTACAATGAATTACTATACCAAATACACTTTCTAACAGAGAATATCGAATTTGTCTACCTATTTGGTACACTAAAAATAAAAATTTATATCCGAATTTTTTGTACATTATTTTCAATTTGTTGAGCAATTTCACTTACGGACAACTCAGCGCTTTTTATATGCACAACAATTGCTACTTTAATCTTCAATTGTATCAATTTATTTAAAAGGCTTTGTAAGGCACTTCTAAATTTTCTTTTCAAGGCATTTCGTTTTGTTGCTAAAAGAAAAGTCTTTTTTGTAACAATTATTGTTGCCTGAAATGATTCTGATTTTGTATAAAACAAACTAAAATAAGGTGTGTGAATTTTTTTACTACTTGAGAAAAAATCAGTTTCTTCTCGCAACTGTAATCTAAATTGCTTATTGAGCACTCAGTAACCTTTGGTTATTTTTTATTTTTGTTTTTTAACAACAGAAAGCTTAGTTCTACCTTTAGCTCTTCTTCTCTTAAGAACGTTTCTACCACCAAGTGTAGCCATTCTTTTCATGAAGCCATGTTTTCTTATTCTTTTGCGTTTTTTTGGATTCCATGTTCTTTTCATAATTTAAACCTTCTTTTCGTAAGGATGCTATTGTACCAGAAAAACCCACCTTTGGAAGTCTTAAATGACAACGTTTTTTACCCATTCACCTTAAACGGCATAACAACGTATTGATGCTTTTGATTTTCATCCGGTCTAAAAAGTGCAGGTTTGAGACTTTCACTCATCCCAAACCACTGTTTTTCTGTCTTAATAGCAGATAAATAATCAAGTAGATATTTTATGTTAAAAGCAATCTCGTTTGGTTCACCAGTAATAGTAACTTGATACAACTCACCAGTATATTGACCAAAAGATGGAGAAGAAGAGTGAATAGTAACTTTTTCAGGAGTTATCACAAACTTAACAATATTTGAAGATTCTCGAGCAAAAATCATGGCGCGCTTGAGATTATCGTGCAGTTCAGAACTTTCAAAAATAACTTGTGTTGTAAATGCAGTAGGAATAATTCTTTCAAATGGAGGATATTCACCTTCTATCAACCTGACAAATATTTCAACGCCATCAAGTGAAAAGAATACTTGTTTCAGCTCGTGTGAGACCTTAAAACGAACTTCTGACACTTTTAATTTGCTAGCTATCCGAAATACTTCACTGAGGGCTTTTGCAGGAATAAGAAAGGTTTTCGCTTCAAATTTTTGAGAGTCATCTATAACTAGAGTTGAAAGCCTGAACCCATCAGTGCTGACACAAGTCAAACCATTTATACCAAATACAAATAAAACAGCAGTTAATACTGGGCGTGCTTGATCTGTTGAAGCGCTAAATACAATGTTCGTTTCTATTTGCTCCAAATATTGAATCGGAAACACATATTCTTCACCATTTATTTGAGGAAATGGGGGATACTCATGTGTACTAGATCCAGATAAAGAAATATTTGTTTTTTTGTTTGACATTAATAGAGTATTGTCTACAAATGAAAGTTCGAGTACTCCGGCATCAAGTGAAGAAACTATTTCTTTAAATTGTTTGCCAGGAACAACAATTGTGCCATCAGTTTCACTATCTACAGTCAAACTACAACGAATTCCAAAATAAAGGTCTGTTGCACTAAAAGTACAGATTCCATTTTCTGTTTCGATTAAAACTGAAGAAAGTATTGGTAACTGTGGGTTGCTTGGAATTGCTTTTGAAAGATGTGAGAGCAGAATATTTAAATTTTCTTGCAAAACTTTTAATTTCATATATGTTCCTGTTCTTTAATTCTTATTATATAAATATCTAGTAGTATTAGTAGTAGGGCTTTCTTATTTTGTGGAAAACCATAGTGATTTGTATCGAGTTGGACGATGTTTATAGTATGTGTTTTTACAGGTTTTCTTATGTTGATAAGATATGTGTATTACGGTACCCGAACTGTTCACAACTTTTTAGTTATCAACATTGGTCTTTTTTTATTCACACTAATGCACATACTAATACACAATTTATTCACAAAGTTATTAACAGTTGTGCATAACTACTTAGAAGCATTTGTGAGATGCAGTCTTAATGTTGATACTTCGCGCCTAATCAATTCGTCAGTAATTAAATCTTTCTCTACTTTCTTTACCGCGTGAAGTACGGAAGTGTGATCACGGCCACTAAACCACCTGCCAATTTCAACTAACGGAAGGTCTAGCTCGTTTTTGAGCAAGAACATGGCGATATGGCGCGCTGTGACAAGCGATTTAACTCGTCTCTTGCCTTTTAGAGCAGTCTGTTTAAGTTTGTAGTGATCTGCAACAACTTTTATAATATCAGAAGGTGAAGAAGTAATTTTCTTTTTTTCTGAAACTTCACTATCAAGGATTTGGGCAATGAGTTCTGGAGTAATTGTTTTGTTTTGAAGTTCAACTGCAGATCGAATACTCGTTATAACTCCTTCAATTTTTCGTGCTGAGTCAACTTTAGAGGCAATAATACGTGCAAGATCGGTGGGAATAATTATATTAACAGCACTTGCTTTAACGAGGACAATTGCTGCGCGGAGCTCATCAGATGGTTGGCCAATATCAATCATCAGGCCTGCTTCAAAGCGAGACCTGAGACGATCTACAAGGAGGGGAATATTTTGAGGAGGACGGTCTGAAGTTAAAACAATTTGACTTTGTGCTTGGGTGAGCGCGTTAAAAGTATGAAAAAATTCTTCTTGGACAGAGTCTTTTCCTGCAATAAACTGAACATCATCAATAAGTAGTACATTTGTGTTTCTAAACTTACTTTTAAACCCACCGGTCTGTTTTTTTTGAATTGCTTTTACAATCTCATTAGTGAAGTCTTCACCCGTACAATAGAGGATAGTAGCATCTGGTTTATTTCGTAAAATATTATTGCCAATTGCGTGCATTAAATGGGTTTTACCAACCCCAACACCACCATAGATAAAAAGTGGATTATAGGCAACTCCAGGACGATCAGAGACCGCTCGAGCTGCAGCATGAGCCATTTCATTTGTAGGAGAAACAGCATACGTTTGAAAGGTGAAGTCTGTTCGTAGACCAATTCTGCGAGAAATTGCTTGGACGCGATCTTCTGCTGCAGAAATTAAGTTGTTTTGTGAAAACAAATCTTCAACGCGAGGCGAGTGGGTAGAGCTGTTAACAGAATTAGGATATCCACTTTGTTTTTGTGCTAGAACTGGTTGGTTAAAAACAGAGTTTAAAGTTTGAGTAGTAGAAAAATTGGTTTGTTGTAGCTCTGGTTGAATTGTTTGTCTGATTGTAGAAAAACCCTGTTGTGGTATATGGTTTGTGTTTGCAGAACCAACAATATACTGAATATCGCACTCTTTGTTAGTAATTTTGTCTAAAATTTGTTTAATAGAGATATGGAGGTTCTTTTTGAGGTTGGTAGAGTGAAACGCTGTTGGACTACTTATTGTTGCAAGGCATGTGTTATCTTCCCCATACTCAAGTTTGACTAGAGGATTAGAAGCAATCCAAGTATTAAAAACAGCAGACGACAACTGAATTTCGAGCTGAGCGCAGGCTCGAGCCCAGATTTCTCTCACTTGATTTTCTGGCACTTCAATTACTTGCATGATGTACGCATTGTTCTAAAATAGCTTATAATTTTTGATTTTGGGAGTGAAGTAGCACCACCAAGGGCAGAATAACTAAGCTTGTTTATACACAGAGTTATCCACAGTTGGCAACGAGGAAAATAAATTGATTCACAGCCATTCGCCTCAAGGAAATTGTTTAAATTTTATTTACTATTTTGGTGGCTGATAATTATCTATGGAATATAAATCATGAGAGGTAACGTGTTTGTTTACTGCAGGCTGCCCTTGTTCTCCTGCTAAACTTGTTGTCATTCCTGTTTCAGAAAGTCCTGGCTTATTAAATTGTTGTAGTATAGTTTCTTGTTTCTGTTTTTCGGCTTGTTGATCTGCGGTTAGAATTTCTTGTACAGCTTGTTGTTTTGGTAATTCTGTATGAATTACAGATTCAGCGCCAGGCATATTGCCTTTTTTTACTTTTCTTTCTGCAAGCTCCTCAGGATTTGTAGTAATTAACACATGTTCTTCGTCGCTTGCCACCACACGCAGAGCAACATGATTTTGCCCTGCAAAGAAAATGCCTTCTCCAACATCAGCCGTAACAAGCAATTGTCGTTCACCTTGAGAAAGATAGAAAGTCTCTGCCAATATAGGAACAGAAGCTGTTGATTGCTTCATTAAAAATTGAATTGAAGCATTTGTCACAATTGCACGACCATAGTCGTTGTGTAAAAAGTCCTCAACATCTTGAGTAATTGTGGTAACACCAAGATAATATTTACGAGCGCGTTTTACCATAGAGTGCAAGAAAGATGCTGAGTCTTGGTTTTTCATAAAGTACCAAGCCTCATCGACAACAAGAATGCGTTTCTTTAGATCTTTTTTAACTCTAGTCCAGATAAAATCGAGAATAACGCACATAGCAACAGGGCGTATAGCTTCTTCCATTTCTTTTACAGAAAAGACTGTAAGTTGGTTAGTAATGTCAAAATTAGACTTTTGGTCAAAAATTCCCCGGAATGAACCAGTGATGAATTTTTCCATACGCGCAGAAATATCATCAGCATCTTTAGATTCCATACCAATTAAAGCCTTAAAGACATCTTCCATGAGTGGCGGCTCATTAGTTTGTGTAGCTGGATCTGGAGTAATGCCTTTTGCTTTATAGGCAGCAACAAGCGCGCGGTCTAACAAAGCGTCTTGTTGTGGGGTCATTTCTCCTAGCATGACTTTCAGTAATCCATGGAGAGAAATAATTTTTTGGCCAAGTTCATTTTCACCTTCTTCATAAAGGTTTGAAAGGTCGAATGGATTGAGTTTTGTTTTGGAGCCAAAAGTAAAATTGATATATTCACCCTGAACGGCTGCAGCAAGGTCTTCATACTCATGTTCTGGATCAAGAACAATAACTTCTGCGCCAAACATAAGTTGGCGGAAGATTTCTAACTTAACAGTATATGATTTTCCAGCACCAGATTTTGCAAAAATGACCATGTTCGCATTTTCCATCTTAAACCGATCAAAAATCACCAAAGAGTCATTGTGTTCATTAATTCCATATACAATACCAGTTTCCATAGTCAATTCACTCGAAGTAAATGGAAAAGTTGTGGCAAGAGAGGTAGTATCCATGTTGCGGGTAACAAGAAGTTTATCTAAACCCATAGGTAAAGTTGTTTTAAAACCCTCATCCATTTGGAGGGTAGCTTTCTTAGAAACTATTAAAAGAGAGCCAAGAGAAGATTGAATACCTTTGGTAACTTTATCGAGTTGCTCTTTTGAATCTGCTTGGATAGTAACGTACAAGCCAAATTGGTAAAAACGCTCGGAACCCTTAGCAAGTTCTTCACGAATAAACCGAGCATCTTCGAGCTTAATTTCAGTGTTAATATTAGAAATTTTACCTGCACGGAGATCAGACTGAATTTCAGCTTCCATCTCTGTGATTTTACGCTTTAAGTTATCGAGAATTTCTCCAGAATCAACAGGATAAATAAACATTGAGACATTAATTTGGTGAGGATAGTTAATTAAAGGAGAAAGCCAGTTAGCAGGAACAGAGCGAGGATAACCAGCAACAAAAAGCGTTCTTGTGTATGTTGAATTAATTTTTTGGTAAGTGAAATCAACTTCAATTGCTTCTGGAGCAATGATATCTTGAATAGTGACCAAACCCCGAGAAAACTCTTGGAGTTTTTCCATGTTTTGCTGCTCTTCGGTTTTAACAGCTGCAGTATTTCCTGCATTTTTTTTCTTGAAAAACGGTAGTGATGCGAATGGGTTGGGCATTACAGTTTATTCTAGCCTTTTTATTGTATTTCTGGAAGTGGAGGCAGAACTGGGTCAACTTGCACTGGTTGTGTTGTTGTTTCTGTAACCGGGCTTCCTAGCTGGTTTGTTTGTGAGTTATTACTACCTGGGTGGTCAATTTGAATTTCGATTTCTTGTGGGATTGAAGGGGCAGTTACACCAACAGCTTCCTTTGGTATGCTAGGTAGTGGTGGAAGTGCTGGAGATGAGGTTTGTGTTTCGGTTACTACAGGAGTTGGTGACACTGGACTTGCTGGGACACTTTTAACAACAGAGTTTGTCATTTGAGTAGGGGAATATGCCGTAGAGTGTTGAGTGTGTGAAGTCGTTGTCTCTTGAGTAGGATTGAGTGTAGTAGTTAACGGC
>CAZZDG010000001.1:33365-49756 GCA_964652415.1 uncultured Pseudomonadales bacterium
ACTAAAGGCGTTGTGTAGCTTTTGCTATCTCCCATACCTTGACCTTCAAATGCTTCGGGATTATAGCTTTGATAAAACAACTGAATAATCTCTTGAGTTTCTAATTGTCTAGAATATAAGCCAATACGGGCAAATTGAGCAATTAAATGATCCCTTTTTGGCTCAAGGATACTCCTAGCTTTTTCAATAACCATAGATTTATCTACAGTAGAAATATCTGTTTGTGATTGACCAGGAACAACACTAGAAATCGGTACTAATCCAAGTTCGAGGGGTTTAGCAGGGATTGCGACATAAAACTTCTTATCAAGCACATTGCGTTCTCGGATGAGGTTTGAAACAAACTCGCGATACTTCATAATTCGCTGTTGTTGCAGTCTACTTAAAGCTTTATCTTCTTGTTCTTTTAAAAGATGTAAATAACTAGTAACATCTTTTGTTTGTGATTTAATCACAATTTGAATAGGGTAGTTGAGTGAGTTGAGCAGTCCTGCATAGGCATACATAATACTGTCTTGTTCTTCTTCTGCAAGCAGACCAAAATTCATCGCATCAACAGTAATGATAAGCGAAGCAGTGCCATCTTTGAGAATCACCAAATCATTTGTGATATCAAAAATATCCAAGAATAGTTGAGTAGTAGAGTCGATTTGTTTTTGTGTTGTTGCCATTGTATTAATAGTATCTTTTTTTTTGTCTTATTTCTAGCTGTTACTTAGTTATCGCTGCGAATTTCCATTGGTGGAATAATTGTGTTGTTAATAATTAAGTGTTGTGGTTGGAATTGGTATCCAGTTTTCTCAGCAACTATGTTGTAGTCTCCATTTTTGAGTGGAGTAGTGATGAAAAATTGTCCAAGAGTGTTGGTTTTGACAGCACGAGCAATACTCCCATCTGGAGTCTGGACTTCAACAATCGCATTTGTGAGCAAATCATTATTCTGGCTGAGTATCATTCCTACAACTTTATTTGGCTCACTTGGTTTGATTGGAAATGGTAAGTTTTGATTATATTGAGCATCTTGAACTGCGATGGTTTGATTGGTGTTTTTAGCTTCTGGTTCAAGATATGATTTAACACTCAAATCGTTGATAGAGTGTTGAGAATCATTTATTTTTTCATCTTCATCTTTATCAGAAATAGTGCGAATTATCTGCTCTTCTGGAATTTCAATATTTCCTGCAACTTGATCGCTTTTGAGGATGCTTTTTTTAGTTCCAGGAGCAAGAACTGGTTCATTTGTTTGATGTGTATTTATAGTAGGAATTGATATAGTTGTTGTATCTTCAAAAATAGTAACTTCTTGTAAAACTGGTTTTCTCATTTTTCTAACACGAACATCCATTCTTGGTCTTTCGTGGGCAGATTGGGTAGAGGTAACAACCGTTTCCGTAACTTGAACAGAAGTAAATGAAGAAAGAATATTTTGCATTCTAGACAGCTCTTCATTAGTAAAATCTTGTCTTACTGTTGAGATTTCAGGAATTGCACTAACATATTCTTTAATTCTTTGGCGTTTTGCTGGGGTAAGGTCTAGTGTTGGTTCTTCTTTTATATTTTTGTTGAGAGGCTCATATTTGAATGCATCTGGAATTGTTGGTACTCTTTTCCAATAGAATTTTGTTGGTTTATACATGATCTTAAAGAAAGTGACGATCCAGTGGTCGAGCGGCCGCTCCTCAATTGGAAGAAAGGCGGCGGCCGCCCCCATACCAACACTGAGTAAAACCAGAGGCCATTTAATCACTGCGATTAAGTTTGTTTTGAAGAAAATAAATCCGATAATCACACCAATGAGAATCTCGCCAAATTGCTTGAGAGTCATGCTTCCAATAATATGAAACCTATAGCCCGTAATATCTTGTGGAATTGGGTGTTCTTGCATTGCTACTACTATAGCATTTTTAAGAGACTACTGAAAAGACTCCGGTTCGCGTATTTCCTCAATTGTGAGGTCTTTTCCAATAGTTGTTAGAAAAATTTCTCGTGTTGTTGGTTTAAAGTACCATTTCTGGGTAACGGTATTTGTGTATTTATGTGTGAAAACCACCAAGCCTTGGTCTAAAAACACGTTTGCAACAACAATATCTCCAATTTTTGGAGCGTTAAGAATTAAATTAGGTTCCCCATATTTTGTGGTATATCTTAACAGAGTATGGGTTTCATCATAAAGAATAAATTCTTCAATAAACTGAACAACATCATTTGAGTCGGTGGTTACAGTATTGTTGTGAATTGGAAATGCAGATTTATAGTTATACTCTTTTCCCGTTCCTGTGCTTTTTACTTCTAGAGGATCACCAAGTTGATCTTGTAATTTTTTACTTAATTTATATCCAGGAGTTGCAACTTTCCACGTGTTATTCTGCATAGGTGCTTCTGGTTGTAGAAATGAGTTTGCAAATATCGAGGCAACCAATGTTATAGCTACTAATATAAGGAGATATTTTAACCACTGTTTTTCTTTTTTTATTGGAGTGTCTTCATTTTTCTGTTGTGTTTGCATGATTAATATTCCTGTTCTCCATAGACATTATTTTTATAGAAATTATATTCAGTTGGATAATTTGATTTAAATGGATATGGACCACTCCACACGCTGTTACCAAAAAAATTATCTGCAGTAACATATAACGCAAGTCCCTCTGCAAAAGCTTCATAATCGTTGCATAGCGATGGAAATGGATATGTATAACAAGAAGAGTCTGTTTTGATTTGTAAGAAATTGCTAACAAGACCTGGGTTTCTGCCCGTAATTATGTGACCAGTTTCGTGAATTAAAAGATATTCCATACCTTTAGGATTATCAAATACTCCTCCATATAAAATCATTTCTGTTGGACCAGTAACCCACCCCCAGAAACCTTGAGTACTTTTTGGAAATCTATAAACATTAATTGGTCCGCTACTACAGAGTAAATCAATATATTGATTGTTTGATGCAACTCTTGCAAATCCAGCTTCAAAAGTTGCAAGGTCTGAGTCTGACCAATCAATTGATGTTGTTGGAACAGGAGGATTTCCTATTTGTTTTGTATATCCGGCAGGTTGAAATTCAAAACATCCGAAGCTTCCAAGAATAGGAGATCCACCACCACCTGGACCACCTGATCTAGAGGTGGGTACAGGAATTAAAAAAGTGCTTTGGATAGTGAAAATAGTGAAGAGAGTTGAAACAAGTACAAAACCAGTGCTAATGCCAACTGTTACAAGAGCTGTACTTGCAGTACTAAATGTCAAAGCAGATACATTATTAGCAGCGCCAACACCAGTTGCTGCTTGTTGAGAAGCTGAAGTTGATAGAGAAGAAGTATTCCCAGTGAAAACTCCAGTCCAACGTTGTGGAAGTATTGCTTCACCAACATTTGCTCCAACTACTACTCCGGGAATAATTCCAGCTGGGCCACCAAGAATGAATCCTGCTGCACCACCTAAAAATCCACCAATTAATCCACCTATACTTCCTAAAGCATAAATTGTTTTAGCAACGATTGCTGTGAGTGCTGTAAGAATTAGGGCAGAAAGACCATCTCTAATTTTTTTATTTGGAATTGCAGCCAAAAGAGCACCTGCCCCAGGAATAATTAGATTTGTCCCTGCAGCTGCAGCTTTGCTCAGAGCACCACTAGCAGCATTTCTTAAGGCTTTTTTTGATTTTTCAAGTGGGTCTGTTTTTTTCTTAAATCGATTGCCAAAAAACTGTTTAATGTTTTTTCCGAATTTAGAATTTGATAATTTAGAAACTAAACCATTCCCGTTTCTACTTGGTTCATATTCGGTAGCTCCATCACCTTGGATTTCTTGATCGGCATCATATCTTTCTCTGAAAGATATGTGATCACTATCAACTCCAACATGTTCAGCTATTTCATTGACCTCACTTTCGTCAGAAAAATAATCATATGAATCATTTAAAAAGTCAGATAAGGCTTGTTCTTTTGCTAGCTCTTCATTAATTGCAAGAATTTCTAGTAGCTCTCTTTTTTTTTCATCTGATAAGTTGTCGTCTTGAGAAATTCTTGCAACAGACCTTAGTTTTGAGAGGTCGAAAAAGACAAATTCTGGAATAAATGGATAGCCAGAAACAGAATAATCAGGATTATCTTGAGGTATATAACCGAGTGTTTCTAGATATACTAACGCTTGTTCATCGGGAGTTAGTTGTGTCCATAGAGGAATGAATGTTTTAAATTGCTTTCTTATAATATCTTTTCTATTACTGTCTTTTTTCTCATCTAAAGCTCCGGAAACTGTTTCTCCGCCATGTTTTTTTGTCACATCTCTTATGTCATTGATAAAAACCAAATGCTTTGCAATGGTTTCTTGGTCGCCATTTTGGATTTTTTGAGCGTCAGCAGCACTAACTCGAATAAGTCCTTTTTGTAGTGACGTGTTTTTGATGTGAAGAGTGAGTTCACTTCCACGATATTTGGCGTATTCCTTCAGTACTTTTTTTAGTGCTAACAAAACAGCTTCATCGTTTTTAAGCACACTTGCTGGAATATTAAATATTAAAGCAAGTCTATCTATCGGAACTGTATCGATAAACCAAAGTACATCATGTTGAATATTTCCAGAAAATTCTGTAACAATGTTTGTTTCTGGATCAAAAGCAAAATAATTTTGATTTATTCCGTATTGAATAATCAGACTGTCTACAGTGTTTTTTACGTTTTGAGTAAGTACTGAACTATCTAAATTGGCATTTTCTTTTAATGATTTTCGTAATAAATCATCAGCATCTTGAAATCTTGTGATCAAAATACTTTGTTTTTGGTAGAATTCTAACAATGTTTTTTGACGTTGTACGGCACTTCCGAATAGTTTATTAAACTCGTCAGCGTTATCAACCCTCATTGAGTTGATATATTTGAAAATATTTGCCTGAAGATTACTAATTTCTAGTGCATATTCAGGATTGTTAGCATCTCTCCCTTGTGAAGTATATAGTTCATAAATCGCACGGTTGTATAACCATGCAGATTCATATTGTAGTAGTCTTGTTTGTTCTTGTGTGAGTATGGATACATCATTTTGTTGATCAGCTGAGCCAGACGTTCTGGAGATACCGCCCAGATTGGTTGGAACAACAGCTCCAGAGGTTAGCCCAGTTTGGCTTTGTGCGATAACGACTGCTTCTTCAGCTTTAGTTTGTTCTGGCGTTTCTGCTTGAATTATTACAATTGCTGGTGATACATATTGTTCATATAGATATTCAAGGTAAGAATCATATTCTGATTCAGGAGAGGGAAGTTGTTGTATATATTGAGCGCTTTGTTCCAATAAATCTTCATACCATTTAGACTCAAATATTTTTTGGTCGAATGTATCTAATGCAAATAATTCTTGTTGAACAAGCTCAGCTCTTTCTTTATCATCAATCGTGAAGTTAGAAATAATTTTTCTATCAATTTCGTTTTCTATCGATAGTAAAATTGGATCAAAATATCGCTCCTCAATACGGTGACTATATTTTGAAAAATTATTATTTTTTTTGAGACTAAAATCTGTTAAAAAATATCTTACGACTTTTTGAAGAATAGATTCACCAAGTCTTTTTTTAAATTCTTCTAGTGAAATTGGGTTTGAAATAGCAATATTTTCTTCAACTACAGGCTGTTCGCCCTCATCTCGGGTAGCATCTTTACTTCCAGTGAGACTTGAATCTTCTTTTTTCTTAAAGAGTGGCAATATATATTTTTGTGTTAATTCATCACCATGTTTTTCTAAAAATTTTTCAATAGCAGTTGTAACAAATTTTTTGTAAACAAGCTCGCCATTTTTTTCTGACTCTTTAATTCCTGGTCTAGGAGCAGTAGTACTAGTTGTAAAAAGGTAATATTTACTGTCTGGATCGTACGCTCCAGATCTTTGAAATATTTCTTGATTTGTTATTGAAAATAGGTCTCTGAGAAAATCACTCTTAACATCGTTTATTAGAGTTTCTATATCTTTTTCGATCTTTTCTTTTTCTTTTTCAGTCTCTTTTTTGATAAATTCAGAGTCTTCAACAAGTTTAGGTTTAATTTCTTCTTCAAAAATTTCTATTTTTTCAAGATTTTTTGGTGTTTTATCAACGAAATTTTGAAAAATTTGAGGAATAATATCAGCAATAACTTTATTTTCAATTATTGATAATGGGTCAAATCCATTAATATTAGTTTTTTCGTTTTTGTTTTCAAACTCAATAGCAGCGTCTACAACATCATTCAAAAGTAGCTGAACATCACTAGCATGCAACCGTTCTATTTTTTCCTCATAGAATAAACCTAAGTCAATATCTAATAATTCTGGTTCAGTATCTACACCACTCCATCTTTTTACAAAATCTAAGTCGTCAGGAGAACCTAAGGCATGTTTTGAAAGACCAGTAATGTTGTATTTACTACTATAAAAGATTCTTGCTAGACCAGTGAGAACTCTTACTAAGTCGCTTGGGAAGAAGTATTCACTAGGGAGTTTTTTTCTGTTTCCAGCCTCATCTGGTTGAATATCAGCAATAAAGTCGGTGTTGCGAACATTAGCAATTTTGTATTCTTTGGCATTTTTCCCCGCAGCTTTTATAATGATTCTGTCATCACTAGGAGACATTGTTCCATTTTTTGCGACTTTATAAATACCGCCATCAGGAAGAGAACCTTTTTTTATTGGGTTTATACTATTTGTGCCAAATAAGAATGGCTTAATTTCATTGTAATAGGTGTTAATATTAACATCAGAAGCAAGCTGTTTTACTTGAGTTAGATGTCTCGCTAGTTTTTTAGTTATTTGATCAGCCACACGTTAATTATACCCTGAGTTGTGAATTAATTTCTAGTTAGTCTATTTGAGCCAATGCCTCTGTTAGAACACCATTTTTTTCTAGAAGCATTTTTTCTACTTCAAGAGTGAGGGTTTCGACTGCATTGAGAGAAAACGAGAGCTTTAAAGCAAGTTTTTTAAGCAGTGTGTTATTGAAGTCAAATTGTTGGTTTATTACATTCCCTGTAATAAATTCTTGTAAACCCAATGATTGTTTTATTAGTTTTTGTCTTAATTTTTTGATTGCTAGCTGGGCCCGTCTTTTTTCTTGGGGTGAAAAATTTTCAGTTTGGAAAATCTGATCAATTTCTGAAAGGGTATTTTGTTGAATATTCTCTTGTAGAGTCTTTATGTATCGGTTGAATTCAATAAGTGACATTGGAAATGCTAGTGTGTCGCGTGGGTCGTCTAATGAAATTCTTTCATTTGTTAGAGGATCAATACAAGGTCCTAAAACATCTCCACTTGAATTTACAATACATCCCTTTCCTTCCAGATAGCTTTTTGGAACTGAATAGATTTTTTTTGCTGGTGGATTTTGATGTGTTAGATCAAGCTCAACGTACTCTTCTTTTTGTAGGGAAGCCAAAAATCTTTGTTTTTCTGGAATAGATATAGATGAAAGAGAACTAGAAAACTCAATTAGAGAACTACCTAGGTTATCTGTATTGCTCATTATTGTAAGGGGCATGCTAAAGGGAGTCATTGTCCCACATTGGAGTAGGCTTGTAAAACGACCAACAAAAGAAAAAAAACCCCATACCGAAAGTAGTTTTTTCTTTTCATCATCAGAAACTGTTTGTCGTGTTGAAAGGCGGTGATCAATATCTAAAACTTCCTTAAGTTTTTCAACATTTGGAATCTCATTACTTTGCTCTTGGCCAAGAATCCTTAAAAGTATTCTTTGTTGAAAATCTAGTATTTTTTTAACTCGGCTTTTTTCTTTGAAGGCATCGGTGTAGTTTGGATTAGTATTATGTATTTTTATCCAGCCAAGAAGTATTTTTGAATAATAGAAAAAAGCCTTATCAAGATAATCGATTTTCATTTGTACTAATTTTTGAGTTTTTTTATCTAATTTCTGTTCAGATTTTAGTAAAAGTGAAATTTCTTCGAAAACTGGAAGTGCTACTGCTAAATAAAACTCAGAAAAGTATTTTTCTTGTAATTGCCAAAATTCATTTTGATCTACTTCTGGTAATTGTGTGTGATTGATTGTATATTTTTCTGAGTTTATCTGCAAAAATTTGCTAAATAACCGTTCAAAAATATCTTCTAAGTTATTACTAAATACTAGATCTTTGTCGGCAGTAACGTCAGACGGTACTTCTATTTTTGACAGAACTATTCTTAATTGGTCTGGATTTAACTGAATTAGATTTGCGAATAGCAGGTTTGGTATGGGAGCATCAAAGTTAGTAATCGCTTGTCCAAGTTGTTCATGAATTTGTATTGCTTGGCGAGCATTAGGCCAAGCTCTATATTGAGTTGTTTTTATTTCAAAAGCAGTAATTGCATTAGTGCTATCTCTAATTACTTCACCAACCCGCAATAAATAAAAAAAAGAGTGGTAAGTTTCTGGTTTATCCCAGATAAATTTTGAATCTACACCATGATATCCAGCGTCTTTACTATCTGGAAAACTAGTGATGAGAATTGCTTCATTTGTCTGATTTATTGCAATTTTAGTTAATGCCTTTTTTGCTCTTTCAAAAGAGACGACTTCGATGCTGGCTCTGGAAGCATTAAGGCCTTTCTCAGCTAAATCTTGAGCAAAGGTATTTAACATAAATCCTAAGTCTTCAAAATATCCATCGCCAGTAGTTTTGTTTTTCTCTATTGTGTGCCAATATGAGAATTTTGTAACTGGCTCTACCAAAGCCATTTCTTTCGCATGATGAATAGCATCGGCTCTGAGAAGCTCAGCTCTAGACTCTGAAGATTGATATTCTGGCTTTTTAAATCGCTCTAGTAATTTTACTGTGTCCCAGATTGAGTTTTTAGACCTTAATTGCGAGTGTTTTTTTAAAGTTCTTTGTTCTCTAAAGAGTGACTGTAAGAGAAGTTTTTGTTCAAGAAGTCTTTTGTAAGTTGTATCTAGTTGAGTAGAAAAAGGGAATCTTCTGTTTTTTTCTACAGTTTGCGAAAAGGGGTGCAAATTTAGATCAAGTGATGACGGATAGTACATGAATATCAATGCTCGTTGGTTATTACTACGTTATTTTTTTGTTTCTAAAAATAACGCTCAAGATAATTGAAGATCGGACTTATTTAGCTTGATTATTCAAGATAAAAACACCGTTGCGGCACAGCTCTAGAATGACACTAGATTCCACAATTATTTTGGTTAGCTAGTTATATCAGAAATTATCAAAAAAGTGCAATGGAAAAATAGTAAATAGTTTTGTATAATTAAAGTATATGAATGAAGCTGGAGGTTTTAAGCCAGGTCTTGATGATGATAAAGTGATTATTGTTGCAGATCCTGGGACAGGTGGTGAAGCTGTGGAAGTTACTACGACTGATCCCCCGCAACCAATTGACGCAACAAATCAAACAAGCGCTGCCTTTGATGCTCTAATGGCTGGTAGTAACACAACAAAAATAGACGAAAGTTCTGTTGATATTGATCAATCTCAGACTGAAGAAGAGTTTTTAACTCAGTTGGATGAAACAAAAGATTTCCTTTTGCAACAAGAAGGCGCTTTAGCTCTATTGTATCAAAATATCGAAAAAAACAAGGAAGACGTAGATACATTAATAGTTTTGTATACTGATTTTGATAAAGTGTATCAAAAGTCTAAAGATAGTGTAAAAAAACTTGGCTTTGGGGTGAATAAATTTGGTTCCGATAAACAGAATCCGCTGGGAAATGAAGTTTTTCAAAAAGTTGATTTAGTTTTAGAAATTGATCATCGGATCGAGCAAATCAGGCAAAAAAAAGATTTGTTGTCGCTTGTTGGCTCAGAACTTAAAGAAGTAATAACAGCAAAATCTATAGAAGATGCTAAAAATGCTATCGACAAATCTGTTAAAGCTGGAGATATTGATGCAGCAAAAGCAGAACTAGTAAAAAAA
Source organism: uncultured Pseudomonadales bacterium (assembly GCA_964652415.1). Classification (GTDB taxonomy): domain Bacteria; phylum Patescibacteriota; class Microgenomatia; order UBA1400; family PJMF01; genus VFLK01. The sequence continues at coordinate 43,245 of CAZZDG010000001.1, forward strand.
GACCTTGAAGCAGCGTTAAATTTCACTTCACTATCAATTAATGCTTTGATTGATTTGAATAAAGGGAGCAGCATTGATACATTCTTAGCATTTTTAATTGATCCAGTAGGGACAATGGGTAGAGATGGATTGAGTTTTGGAACAACTGAGTTTGATGGTGAACAACATGAAAGAGTTCCACTACCACTATTTAGAGAACTATTTAGTAAGCCAAAAAATGTTGCTTTAGCTTTACAAAAATCAGCAAAATTGATAAATGAATCTTGGGCAAATAAAAATATACAACAATTAGACGCTCTTAAAGAGTTTAAAGTTGGAGATGAAGAGAATTTGAAGCAAGCACTACTTTTACTATTTAAGGAATTGTTTATCGAGAGTGGTGAGAGTGAGTCCAACAAAAAGAAATTCAAAATTCATTTTGCAAGTGCAATTATGAATGAGGGCGACAAAAGATTCTGTTTGGATGATAGATCAATGTTGTTTTTTGTTGAGCAGATGCAAAATGATGGGAAAAACTTAAATTCACTCTGGAATATACCTTCTTAAAAATTTGTTGTAATAGTGATAGAATATCAAGCATATATGGTATCCAAGGATGAACACTCAGCAGCTGATGAAGAAAAAATTGCCTCTGATTTAAGGTTGCAAATTGCTAATTTTTTGCGAGTATTTGAAGGTGAGGAGGTTTCAGATGCTTTTACGGAACTAGTTTTTCAGATAAGAAAACACAAAGCAGATCTTGATACTTTTTTAACTCTTGGAGGCCTTGCTTTAGACACAGGGAGGAGTAGTTTACTTTCCTTTTACCATATTTTTGAGAGCTTTAAAAGAGATCTTAATGATAAAAATTCATTGCTTGGAATAGTTGCTTTAGCTGTTCGTGAGTCAAAAAAAAATGGGATAAATTACATTACTACCAAAGGTTTTTACAATAAAAATATCGTTGAACCAATACAGGCGGCATCAAGTAAAATAAGGGCAGAATTGATAGCAATTGGCGAAACGAGTCTGATTGGTGAAGCCGGTACAGCTACAGAAGCCCCAACAGCGGCTAAACCAGATTGGGAAACTCGTCCTCAAGAAAGACATGGCTGGAAACCTGAAGACTATATTTTGTATGCAATCTCCGAACTTAAGCCTGCGGATGAGGCTGGATTTGAAGGCGACATTAAACTTAGAGGTGAATTTAATAGATTTGTTCAAGAGCACCCAGAGTATAGACAGTATGAGAGTTATTGGAGAACGGCACTTGCAAATTGGTCAGTTTTATACAAAGCAGATCCTTCTTCTGGTACTGGCGGTTTTACAATAGATTTTAAAGCATATTTAGAGAGAGGTTTTCAACAGGGTGGTTTTGACGTAACACATGTGCATGATATTTTGAGAGATAAAAAATTTGGCAATCTTGCTATGAGAGTTATGGCGCTATTAGAACTTTGCTTGTTTGATAATGGTAAAAATAATTTCGAATATAGATTAAAACATAATTTAACCACAATTGGTCCTGTTAATGATATTGCCGCAGCAATAGCAGCTGAAAACCTAAAACCAGAAAAAGACCGTCGGAAAATTGAACTCTTAAAAGATAAAGAAGAAAAAGATCTTGTAATAGGTAAGGTTATTGTTAAAAAAGGCCAATTTGTTGCTAGAAATATGGATGGCAACGAGTCCAATTTAAATGAAGCAGTAAATCTTATTGCTAAAGATCAAGGATGGCAGTCAAGAGAAAAAAACAAAGGAACTAATGATGCAGAAAATCATTTGATTGACAATATTGTCAGCCATGCTTTTAGGATTGCAAATGCTGTAGATATGCGTGGTCATTATTTCTTAGATGATGCAGCAGCAGCAGTGACAAAAGGATTTGGTGGAGAAGACTATACTTGGATGTCGAGTCCACAAGCAACTATTGGCTATGATATGAATAGGTATGGTCGTGAACCAAAGGCGAGCTATTATCTACTGTCTGTAGTAGATTTACCTGATGAATGGCACAAACAAACTGCACACAATACTTTCTTTAGAAGTACTGGTGAAATTTTAACAGGAAACGATGATCTAAGAGCTGTTATAAGAAGAACAAAACAATTAACAGATGTACAGCAGGCTGAACTAATGACACTTTATGAGAAAGCATCTGCTTCAAGAGCCACTGCTACTGAAACAGACACGATTAAACGATATTTTACTATTTTAGAGAAATATGCGGCTGAATCACGTATTAAAGCAGGCAGAGAAAGAACAGATAGTATTAGGTCTTGGTTTGAAGGTTTTTTGAGTGAAGAAGATGTACGTGCTTGTCTAAAGAAATCACTTGAGCCGGCTATGTCAGTTTCAAAGTACTCACAACCAATCGAAAAAGATGGCGATCAATATCAATTTGTACCAAAAGGTTCTACATTCCCAACATTATATGACTTTTATGTTGGACAGATGATGAGGGGGGGCAAGCCAAAAGATGGAAATGTAGTTACTGCAGCTATGGGAGATCAATCTCAGAAAGAAGCAATAATCTTTGATGATGCTCAATTTCAAGCATATGCAGATACAAATTTTAGAAACCCAGAAAAGAAAGATAAAAAAGGTTTCAAGATGTATCTTACAGCAAGAGAGGGTTGGTTAAAGGCAATGGATATGATTAAAGAACCAGTTAGACCAACTAGTGGAAAAGAGATACTACTTAAATTTGATGAGTTTACTGGTGCATTGGGTAAAGCTAAAATTATTGACGGTGCTCACCACAACATGATGAATGTGTTGGGACTATTATTTTTAGTAAAAATGTTCAAATACTTAGAGCCAAGGAGTTACGCTGATTACCAACGATTCAAAAATCAAGTTCTTAAAAAAGTGCAAGATCAAGATACGAGTCAATCTGGTGGTGGCATTCCTCCTCAGGTTAAAGAATATTTAAGTTGGTTGCTTAGTGAAGCTAAATCTACACAGCGAATTCAAGATGGAAAAGGTGATTTATTAAGGCCAATGGATCCTTCCCATCACGAGAAGCAAACCCAAGAAGTAGAACTTGAAACAAGAGGTATGGAAAGAGGATTTTCAAAATCACTTAGAACATGGTTAATTGAATTAGAGCATGGACTTGGTGAAATTGGCGAAGGACATGATAAAAAAGAAGGTGCATCAGATATTCCACCAGGTCCGATCCAATGGGACAAGCAGAACGACAGTGTTAAAGGTGTCTAATTCACTTTGACCTCAATTACTTTTGAATAATTTTTTTGCAACCGACTCACGGTTTTTTTTACTTGAAACAAAGACAAATAGAAAAGCAACCTTGTTTAATCAAATCCTTTTAGAATATGAAGCGATATTAAGCACCTTTTCTTATTTTTTCAACAACTTTTTGAATCTTCTTAGGAGTTTCTTTGTTAATAGCTGGATCTCCTAAGGCACCACCTGTAGCGAGTACTCCTCTTGCAGCACCAACTTTAGCAGCACTCCAAGCAGATTCTTTGACAGGTTGCTTGAGAATTCTTCTTCTAAATACATTACTAATTGCTCCACCAGCAGCACCAAGTGGTGCGCCAACAGCAAGACTTGGAACAAGTCTTCCAGAAACTCCATATTTTCCAGGAGCTGACCAAGCGGCTCCAGGAATAATTTCTCCACCTTTCCATCCCTGTTTTGCAGATTCTGTAGCTGCTTTGAATATCATAGATCCAAATCCTTCTGTGACAAAGCCTTTCTTAACATCTTTAACAATTTCGGGAAGTGCAAGAATGAGAGCTAGTCCCATCAAACTTGCAATTGCTCCTGATTGACCTCTTGCTATTAAGAATGGAGGAATAAATCCACCTTCATTACCAGCGCCAGTTAAATTTGAAAATTGGTAAAAGAGAACTAGCACAAGTAAAACAACTGGAAATGGTAGTAAATTGCCGATAAGGTTTTTTAGCCATGCAACAACTGGGCTTTTACCAGGAATAGCACCCATCATGAGAATAATCGGAGAAGTAACAACACTTAATACAATACTTGCATATGATTTTAATAACTCGAAAAATAGCTTTACGGTTCCAATAAGGATAGCAATAGCGAGCACAATCACAAGAGTAAGTCCTCCTGCTATTGATAAAACAGAATTAACGGTATCATTTTCAATTAAGCTTCCAAAAAGATTGCTTACCAAATCAACTCCAGGGATATTACTTTCTGGACTAGCGATAGAAGCTTTAAAGAGAGAGCCCATAACTTGAAGTATAGTCATATCAATTAAGTTTGCATTTCCAGCCGGTAGGGTTTGTCCAAAAATGCCTATGATCAAAAACATCACAATATACATGAGGTCAATCATAAAACCAGCAATCGCGTAGGAAAAAGTAACTAAGATCAGACTAATGATGACGCTTGGAATTGCTTGTTGAGCGGTTATGGCAGCTTGACCGCCAATTCGTTGTCTAAACATGATCATGAAGCCAATAATTATAAAAATGATCACGAAGAACATATATGCTATATTTCTAAATGCTTTCCAGAGTTCTAAAATTGGGTTTAGAGATGCAAAACCAAGTCCTTGCGCGTATGCACGAGGAGTAATATGAGCAGAGTCCATTAAGTCGGCTACATAAACACCAGTGTTAGCTACTGGATGTGAGTACATTTGACCTATGAGTGTTCCAAACCCGTTTAGTATGCCTTTTTTTCCATGAGTGGTATCATTTATTGGAACTGCTGGATCTGCTGCAGTGCCAGAACCACCATCGAAAGATGGTTTGAAATCTGTATACAATGTTGAAGTTACAAATTCAATTGCAGTAAACTGAAAGATTTGATGAACTAAGCACTCTAGTGAGGGAGTCATGCAGTTGTCATCAGTAATGGCATCGTTGTAACGATCTATGGTTTTCCCGTCTGTTGCAGGGTCCCATGGCTTTTCAACACTTACTTGCGCGAAAGAAACCCTGGTAGTAATTACCAATAATGAGAAAAAGACTAGTAGTGCCAAGAGGGCTTTTTTTGCCATACTCAGGTTTTATTATACCAAAGATTTTTATATTGACACAAGGTGAATGGCTTTTAGTGAGCCTTGATTTTCAAAAGAATTATGTGTATATATAATATAAATTGTTATATATAGTATATAATACGATCCATAAAGATGATATGATTGATCAACACAAATTAACACTTTTTAAAGAGCTTTTTAACCAAGCACAGACTGTGCTTGTTATTTATGCTCCAGATGCACTTCGCGACCACTTATTTGCTGCAACTGCACTCTATAAAACCTTTCAACAATTAGGTAATAAAGAAGTTACTTTACTTTCTAGTGAAGATTTAAGTACGGTAGAGCCAGATATTGTGTATTTAAACGAAACAAAAACTGACGTAGGGCACAAAAATCTTTGCATTTCTTTTGACTACTCTCCAGAGTCGGTAGAGAAAATTACTTCTGTGGTTGACGAAGATGCTAAAAAACTTCATCTGACAATCAAGCCAAAAAAAGGTATTGTGCCACTCTCAAAAGATAATATTACTTTTTCATATACAGGGGCAGAAGCTGACATGGTAATTTTGGTTGGCGTTGATGATCTTGAATCACTTGAACAATTATATGTTGGATATGAAAATTTATACCAAAATACTTCTTTAATTAGCATAAATTCATATGAAACTTCATTTGGAAACTTAAAGCTTGATATTTTGGGGAGCGCTTGTGTAAGTGAGTATGTAGCTGCTTTACTTCGAGACTTGAATTACCAAATTGATTTCGAAGTTGCAACAAATTTATTAGCTGGAATTGACGAAGAGACAGATAATCTAGAGTCATATTTAGCAACGGCTGATACATTTGAAGTTGTGTCTTACTTGTTAAGAAGTGGAGCACGAAGATTTGTAAGGGTTGCTCAAAATCAAAATGACGAAACCCAGACTGAAAGCACAATAATTAGTGAAGGGGAGCAAGAGCTTTTTGGAAATCTTGCTGAAACTCAAGACAATCCACTGCCTAGCAATTCACAAGATTATGATGACAAAGTTTTTGTTATATCAGAACCTGTAAAAAATGAGTTAGAACAACAAAACCAATTACCAAAAAAAGGTAGAGGTAGACCAAAAGGGAGTAGAAACAAGGCAACAATTGCTCAAACAGCAAATGAGCAGGTATCTACAAAAAATAAAAACGAAACCAAAGACGCTTCTAAACCCGGAGATTTGAAATTTAATCCATCAGGATTTGGTCCTTCAACAACCTAATTATTCCTTATTAATTTACTTAGTTGAGATTTTTAATTACAACTGAATGGGAATGTATCCATAACGCATTCGCAATAGTTTGCGCCGCCACAGCCATTAACTTCTGGAGCGCCTTCGCATGCAGGTTTGGTAAATATTTCTGGAGCCAAACCATAGTTTCTTGCAGCCATCATATAATACATTTGTTTTGTAGATGGAGCAGTCCCATTATTTGCTGATTTGTATTGGCTTTCAAGCCATGATTTTTCTGATTTTCTTTTTCTAAGGATAAACTCAAGTTGGGTTTCAACATTACACGC
>CAZZDG010000002.1:0-40802 GCA_964652415.1 uncultured Pseudomonadales bacterium
TCTATCAACTAATTTAGCACATATTGTGTGGCTAAACTAGGAAAGACCCAAAATAATTATATAGTTTTCTAATAAATATGCATAGATAACTCGCCACTGTCCTTGAAATCTAATTCTCATTTCAAAAAGATCCTCAGTGAGTCTTTTTCCGAATGGTTCTTCTAGTTTTCCATCTCGAGATAAGATTTGAGCTCTTGCTTCTATTTTCGCTTGAACTAAAATAGGAAACTTTTTAATTTCTTTCTCTGCCTTCTTATCATAGCGAATAATTTGATGCACATTAGTATTGTTCCTTATAAAGAACAATAAGTCAAGCGGGAAAAGAAGCCATTTTTTACTGCATACTAAAAACAGTATTTTGTTTTTTTAAATCTCATCTGTTTTTGTGGCAATCATGATTTTCCTTTTTATAGATAAAACAGCGCACTTGCGAAACTGCTGGCTACCATTCCGACAATAAATAAAATTGCAAAGATTTTAATAATAGTTTGTTTTGTTTTTTTTGTCATAGTTTTTATTTCAACTTAAAATACTTTCTTTTTCCGATTCTGACAATTTCAATATCATTTGTTAATTCGGCGAATAGATCAGTTAATTTTTCTCCAGTTTTAGCATTCTGTACCGCTCCTTGCTCTAGCAATCTTCGTCTATTAGTATTACTTTCTTCGGGCAATGCAGCTTGTAGCAAAGTTGAAATAGTTGCTCCGCTCGATCTTACTGAAAGTTCTGGGATGTTAATTGGAATTTCTCCTTGCTGTACCGTTTTTTCAAAATGTTTCTGTGCCAGTTGTGCAGCTTCGCTATCATGGTACATTTCTGTAATGATAAAGGCCAATTTTTTCTTAAATTGCATTGGGTTTTCGCCCGCTTTTATCCTGCTAGCCATATCTTGAATTTCGTTCATTGGCACATCAGTTAAAACTTCAAAGTAAGTAATGATTTCTGCATCAGCGGTAGACATTAACTTGCCGTACATATCAATTGCGTTTTCGGTGAGGGCAACAAAATTGCCATATGATTTACTCATTTTTCTGCCATCAGTGCCGTTAATAATTGGAGTGGTTAATACCCATTTTTCGTGGTTGTTGTAGGCTCTTTGCAAAGTTCTACCCATCATCATGTTGAATGTTTGGTCAGTACCACCAAGTTCTAAATCGACATCCATAGCAACGGAATCGTACCCTTGAAGTAGTGGGTACATAATTTCGTGGCCATGAATTGGTTTGCCTTCTCTTAAACGATCTTGAAACATGTCTCGTTCCATAAGTTGTTGCACAGTTGTTTTTGCCATCAGCTTCACAACATCTGGCATTGTGAGTTTGTCGAGCCAGTCACCGTTATATCGAATTTCAATTTTGTTGAAGTCGAGGACTTTGCTCGCTTGTTCCTTCCAATTCTTAAAGTTTTCTTTGATTTGCTCATCAGTTAATTCTGGTCTGGTTGAATCTTTTCCAGTTGGGTCACCGATGCGAACTGTTCCATTGCCAATTAATAAAATAACTTCGTGCCCTAGTTCTGCAAATTGTTGAAGCTTACGCAAAACCACAGAGTGTCCTAGAGTTAGTAGACTGCCTGTTGGGTCAATGCCTAAATACAGTCTGATTTTCTTTTCTTGTAGCAATTTTTTGAGAGTTTCTTTATTTGGTAAAACTTCAGCGACACCTCTAGAGAGAACTTCATCAATTTTCTGAGAATCTGTGATCATAATAATCTTTCTTTTTGTATTGTAGCAGGTTTTATTGGTGCACTAAGCTAGAGTGTTCCCACCAAAATCCCCTGTTGTTTTTCGAGTTCCTGAACAATTTTTTTTCTGACAGGTTTGAGGTCGTCAGAAGCAAGGTTGTTTTTTGGATCGTGATATGTGATTGCAAACGAATAATTTTGGTTGTAAATTCCTTTGAGTTCTACATCTGTAATAAGAGTGCTGGATTCTGAAATTAATTTCATAATTTCCCCAACCCTTATCTTTTTTGGTAGCGTGAAAGTTAAATCTTCTGTAACAATTGCAGTTTTTGGAATTGGCTGATAGGTTGGGTGTGTCTTTACAATTTGTAGAAGTTTGGCAAATTCTAGTTCTATTGCAATACGGTTGTTTGTAATGATTTGTATTGTCCCTAATTTCACCACTTTTCCTGAATTTATAACAGTAATTGTGCCAGTTGTGTCAGTATTTTGAGTTACTGCTATTTCTTTTATGAAAAATTGCCCAAGTAAATTTTCTACTATTCCACGCACTTCTCTGTAAGGTTTTGTTGAGACAATAGAGAGTCGCAATGTTTCTTCAGGAAGGTTGTTTTTTCTTGGCAAATATATGTTTGCAATTTCAAAGACTGACAACTCAGAAACATGAGAATTTTGGTCCAAAATTTCACTTAAAGAAGGAATTAAAGATTTTCGCAAAAAAACTCTATCATCTGTAAGTGGGTTTTGTAGTTTAAGATGATTTTCTAGCATGTCGGTTTGTAATGCGATTGCTTCACTCACCATTGAGTAGGAGTATATTTCTTGTAACCCAATACTTGCCAGGAAACGTTTCATCCTGTTTTCAATTGAAAAATTGACGCCAACTTGTCTTTGGGTAGGAATTTGCGTATCCATAATTACACTTGGTAATTTGTGATATCCATAAATTCTGGCAATTTCTTCAACGATATCTGCAGGAATAGTCAAGTCAGGACGGAAGGTTGGTGGATGTACAGTTAAGTCATCCTTGTCTGTTTCAACTTTACATTCGAGTTGCTCTAAAATAGAGATGACTGTTTTAATACCGATATCAATTCCTAAATACTCATGAATTGTTTGTAATTTTATTTTTACAGGTGTTGGTTCTTCACTTCCAGGAAAATCATCATAAATCTCGCTAGCAACGGTTGTGTCACAAAGTTCTGTGTAGAGTTGTATGCCACGAACAAGCACATCTTTTGCTAAGTTTGGATCAACATTTTTTTCCATAAGTTGAGCCGCAACAGTTCTAATTGCGTGGGTCATGCTGGCGAAGCGTACTTTTTCAGCTTTGATTGATTCAAGTAAAAGCAAAACATTTTGAGTTGAATCATCAATTGAGGTGTTAGCCGTTCCTTTGATAGAAGGAAGGTCAATAATTTCACCTTTGCCATTTTTAAAAACAACTTCTCCACCAACTGTTGTGAATTCATTACCGTCCAGTGTTTTAAATGTTTCACCTTTTTTTGCTTCAACAACGTTAATTTCTCCCCCAGTTTTCATGAGTTTGTCATAATCAAATGCATGGCAGGGATGGCCTAATTCATGGGTGATGTAGTTGGTAATATCAATTACGCTGTCGTGTATATTCTGGTCTGTTTGGAGCAATCGTTTGCCCATCCAATCAGGAGTTGGATTTCTTTTTGCCCCCTTGAGCACAATACAGATTAAGCGTTTTGAAAGTTTTGGATCATTGCTGATTTTTGGTAGAGGTAGAGTCGTATCAGTTGTAGGCTTAGCAATTTTTAGCAAGTTGTTTGGTTTGAGTTTTGCGTCAATTCCAAATTGTTGCAAAATAACGGCAACTTCTCTAGCAATTCCGCGAATAGACATGCCATCGACTCTATTAGTTGTAACTTCAATGTCATACACTTTTTCACCTTCTTTGTCGTAAATTCTTTCAATTGAAGGTCCGCATAACGAAACATATTCCTGAATTTTTTCTGGAGTTGCGTTAGTGTCTAAATGTTCAAGTAACCAAGTATGGGGTATTAAAATGTTCATATGTATCCTTTAAAATTGTTCCAAAAATTTTAGATCACCGCTGTAAAGCAATCTAATATCATCAATATTTAATCCTTGTTTGAGTGTGTAAGTTCTCTCTACTCCCCACCCAAATGCAAAACCAGTGTATTCTTCTGGGTCTATGCCACCTGCCTTGAGTACATTTGGATGTACCATGCCTGCCCCACCAACTTCATGCCAACCAGATTTGCAGAATTTGCATTTGGTAGTACTTTCTTGAGATTCAATTTTTCCAGTCCCATGACAAATATGGCAAGAAAAATCGACTTCAAAACTTGGTTCAGTAAATTGAAAGTGAAATGGTCTAATTCTAGATTTTGTGCCTGGACCATAAAACTGTTCTGCAAAGTAATCTAAAGTACCTTTGAGATGTTGAATGTTGATGCCTTTGTCGACAACCAAGCCCTCAAATTGGTGAAACATTTGTGTGTGAGTTGCATCCTGTTGTCGTCTATAACAGCGAGCTATGTTAATCATTCTGATCGGTGGTTTCGATTTGAGTCGTTCCATTTCACGAACTTGGCCATTAGAAGTATGGGTTGTCATGACCACTTTGCCTTTTTCTGTATCTTGTGGGGCATCAACAAAAAAAGTTTCCCACTCATCACGAGCAGGATGACTTTTTGGCATATTTAAACTTTCAAATACATACCAGTCCCAGTCTACTTCTGGATATCTGGCACGAGAAAAACCAATTCGCTCAAAAATTTGAGTGATTTCTTCCATTGCTTGAGAAACAGGGTGCATGTGTCCAGTTTTTTGTTTAATTCCTGGGGCAGTCAAATCTTGCCAAGCATTTTTTTGTGGACCTGAACTTATTTTTTCTATTGTGTCTGTTAAATATGTTTTGAGCTCGTTTAGGATTCTGCCTGCTTCTTTTCTTTGGTCAGGCTCAACTTGCCCGATAGCTTTAGCCAACTCATTAAATAAGCCCTTTTTGCCAAGGTATTTTGTTTTAATTTCCTCCGCAGAGGTTCCAGTCTCATTTTTAAGCTGGGTTTCGATTTTTGTGATTTTTGATTTGAGTTCTGTGAGTGTCATATATGTATTCTATCTCATGCCTTATAAAATAAAAAACTCCCATTTGTTGGGAGTGTGTTTTTGTTATTCTTTCTACTTAAAACCTGCTCCCTTTATTTTTGGAAGTTAAAAAAGAAGCCGGTAAAATATTTGTTTGTGAACATTACTAAAGTGAATTATAGTACACGATGTATCTTTTGTCAGTATTAATAAATTATTTAGTTTTTCCTTGCACTGATTTTTTTACTTTTTGAGAAATAGTAGTTCTAGCACTTTCCCTTCTTGGTTTATGTGTGAACAGTTTTATTCCAACAACAGTAAAAGTGAGCGCTGTGACACCTAGAAAAGCAAACGCAAAATACTGCGGTATGTAAATAATTACAATGGCATGTTCTCCACTGTTTAGTTCCCATAGATTAGCCCAGTTGTTATATCGATAATGTGGGAGAATTTTGTTTGAACTAAAGTCATAGGCAATCCATAGATCATCATATGCTTGGTTAATGCCAATAAAACAGGTTGAGTTGCAGTTTGCATCAAGACTATATCGACTGATTGAATGTTTGCGTTGATTAGTGATAGAAACGGTATTTTCAACTGACATATTTTTGTTATCTTTTGCAGTCAATTTTATTTTTGCAAAGTTTGAAATATGAAATGGAACAATAGTGAGCGAATCTAGTCTGTTTTCACTTTTCTGTCCGAATGATCTGGTCTCCCAGTTTAAGAACAATTTGTGTTGAGGATCAGAGCTCAATTGTTTGAGAGGATAACTGACTGAATACTTATCTTCGGGAAAAATATATTCGGTGGGTACCGTGTTTGGTTTAGAACTGTGTATAAACAACTTTATACTTCTGCCTTGAATATTTTCACCAGCAGCAATTGCCATGTATTCATTCACTGGACTCAAGAATGGCAAATAGATTGAATTGCAATTTACACCATATTTATCAGCTGAATATGTTGCGGCACCTGATTGTGAATATGTAGTTCGAATGCTACCTCTTTGTGGCTTAACACAGTTTTCTGAAGGTTGTAGTTCCAGATTTGCCTTAATATTTGGAAAATTTGTTATAATTGTTAGGTCAGAATTTATTTTTTTCTCAAATATTTGATCTTTAGTTAATAACTGCCAATCAGGTGTAATTTCTGTAAGGATTTTTCCTGTTCCAACATCTTGAATTTTCAGAGTATTCCCAACAGGTATATTGAGTTCTGAATATGTATATTCATCAGTTTTGTTAAGTGCAACTTCTTGTCCATTAATCTGAACTGCTGAAACTTCATTTTTAAGCTGAATTATTTGATTATCAATAGTTTGAATTTGCAAAATCTCAGATCCAGTATTGAGATGGTATTGAGGGAAAAAGATTTGTAATTGAGAATCTTGAAGTTTTAATGCAACTGTTGTTTTATAACTATTCGTGGCAAAAGCTGGAATTTGAATTGTATATTGACCAGGATTTGTATTTGAGTTCAATGAGAGTTCAGAATCTGTCACAGTTTGTTTTTTTTGCTCATTTTTTTGGAGCCAGCTAAAAGGAAAATTAACAACTGCTTTATTTGAGTCGGTAATTATATGTTCTGGGTACTCTATGACAACTGGGTCTACACTGAGCCGTTCTGTATTTGCAGAGACTTTTGCGATTGACTCAGGAATAATAAAAGAGGTTGATTTTTTGGCGATTGTTGGATGTTCATACACAGTTAAAAATTTCTTCTGCCAGATTTTTTTAAAGCCAGCTTTTTCAAGCATTTCTTTATCTAAGCTAAATGAGTGTTGTGTATATGGTTGAATTCTCGACTCATCAAGTATTGCTAGAGGTATAATGTATTTCTGGGCAATTTGTTCAAGCTGTTGCGGATTTTGAGAATTAATTGCAAAACTTAATTCTTCATATAAATAGTCATTCGCGCCACTCCAACGAGCAAAATCAGAAGTTAAAAATGGTTGTGGAATACCAAAAAATTGGAATCCAAGCCCTTGATAACCGAGTACTCTTCCTGGTGTAGACCAGTCATGTAAAACCCAACCTTCTCGGGAAGTATATGGCATTTCTAGAACTCTGTCTGCATGATCTTGTGTTCGTAAAAAGCTGTAAAGTTCTTGATATTCTTGAGGGAAAATCACATAAAGTTTTTCGTTGATAAAGTTTCCAGAAAAACTTGGAGCAGTAATTGAAAGGGTGTAAATATATCCCAAACCAATAATAATGGGCACCACAGTTTGAATGAGTTGTTCAGATACTTTCTTTTGTAATATTTCTACCATTTTGGCTAGAGTTTCACTAGCTAAAATAACAACAAATACTGAATGTAAGATGGAGAGTTTAGTGAACGGATTTCTGAATATTTCTAGAAAAGTTTTGGATTCATAGAATTTTAGTAATAGTTCTTTGGTTGGGAACAACTCAATCCAAATGAATGCTGAAGTGAGTAAAAACAGCACGGACATGGCGGCTTTGACAGGGTGTTTTTTACTTGCAATTAAGCCGATAATTGCGCCACATATTGATAGTCCAGCTAAAATATAGAGCTGTAAATTGTGAAACGGATTTGCAAAATGATTTACCCATTCATTAAAAATAAGTTCGTGTTCTTTGCTTTCAAAATTATAGTCTTTCCATGAAGTCAGATAGTGATAACCGGTGAGAAAACTATGCACTGTGCTTGCTTCTCTAATGCTCCAGAGAGCTTCTGGGCCAAAAACAATATTTGCTTTACTTTCAGTTACGTACTTAGAGTTGTGAATACTGTAGTACAGATTTGGTACAATCCAAAAACCATTCATCATAAAAGTGAGTAAGCCAATTACTAGACTAAATCTGATAGCTTCGTAGGTTTTTTTATGTACCTGTAGGTATATTGCGAGTGCATATAAAACTGATGCAATAGCCCCAAGGTAAAAAACTGTTGGAGTATGAGCACTTGCTGCAAGCAGTATTTGTACTGAGCAGAATAGCAATACAGATTTGGGGGAAGTTTTTTTTACCAGCTCATGCAATGAAATTAACAGAAGTGGAAAAAAAGCAAATTGAACTGTGAATAGCTCAAAACTAATATAAAACTGTTGCAAAGTCAGAGGATGGAGCAAATATAAGAGTCCTGCAAAGCCAGCAATCCAGGTTTTGTATTGTGTTTTGTTTTGAATCCAATAGTTCTTAATAAAGAAATATATGGTTACACCACCAATTACATACATGGTAAAGAGAAAGACTGCGCGAACCAAGTGAAGAGGAAATATTTGCATGAGAATAAATAAATAGGGCATCCGGGTGATTTCAGCCAAAAAACCTTTTGCTGCTGGGCCGCCAAGACCTTCATGTTCACTCCACGCACCATAGAGTCCTCTGTATGTATATTGGCCAAGATTTAACTCAGCATGAATATTATCCCAGCCAGAATAGTATCCACGAATACTGGTGTTTTGAAGCGCAATAAAAATACTCACTAGGATAACAATGAGCAACGGAATATTTTGTCTTAGCTTATTAAATATTTTTTTCATTTAGTGTCAGCATTTTGTGCCTGACTTCAGTTTAACATTTTTTGTTACAATGATGGTATATGGTTAATAAGTTGCGGTGGTTTTTAAGCAAAATTTTCATTCCATTTGGAATTACCAGGGTGTTATTGTTGTTTGTAGGTTTCGCTTCTCAATATTTTTTGCCTGTACATAGTGGCCAAAATGACGCTATTAGGGTAACTGGATTACAGTTTTCAGAGAATCGATTGATTGATATGTGGGCACGTTGGGATAGTGGCTGGTATCTATATATTATAAAAAACGGATACAGTAGTGGTGGGAGCTTTGAGATTCAAAGTAATTTGCCATTTTTTCCTGGATACCCTGTTTTAGTGAAGTTTTTTACTTTGTTTGTTCCTTCTAGTTTGTTGAATGATGGAGTTATTGTTTTGATAGGTATTCTGTTATCTAATGTTTTGTTGTTAGTTAGTTTGATATTTTTGTGCAAGATTGCACACAAACTCAGCGATTCTAAACGAGTTGCCGACTTAACGGTTTGGTTTATTTTGGCTTTTCCAAGTAGTTTTTTCTTATCAAGTTTTTATACAGAATCTTTGTTTTTATGTTTGTCTGCAGTTGGGTATTGGGCTGCGCTAAAGAAAAAGTGGTGGCTGGCATGTATTATGGTGAGTTTAGTTGCCGTAACAAGAAACGTAGGATTATTTTTAGTGATTCCCGTGTTGTACGAGTACTTGAAAGCTAAAAACTTTTCTTTACAGAAGATTGATTTTTCCGTTTTGTGGTTTGGAGTTATTCCATTCGGATTGGGTGTTTTTTTTTGGTATTTATATACTTTGACTGGCGATTTTTTGGCGGCAATTAAAGTGCAAGCAGCATGGGGTCGAGTTGCTGCTGATCCAGTGAGTTCTCTACTCTTTCCTACTAATTTTTGGTTGCATATAACTCCAGTTGATCAATTTTTTGTAGTTAGTGTTTTGGTGTTCTGTTGGAGATTGTTTACTCAAAAGGTACTAAAAAATGGTAAGATTCTTGCCTTGTATTCTCTATTAATGTCTATTCCTACTCTTTTTACAGGAACTTTAGACTCTTTTACGAGATATATTTTGGTTGTTTTTCCCCTGTTTATATATTGGGCTAGCGTGACTAAAGATAACAAGCGATTTGCTACGGGAGCGATTGTGGTGTTTTTAGTAGTTCAGCTGATTTATTTTGGGTTATTTTCCCAGTTTTATTGGGTTGGGTAGTTTTTTTTTGATTAGTTAAAATAGTGTTTAAGACGCAAAAACGGCACTCTTTTGGAGTGCCGTTTTTAACTAGATATACATGGATAAGGTGGAAGGGCTCGTGTCTTAGCCCAACCTTTTAGTGGGTGCCGTAGGCAACCACGTTGGTCCAGACCGTTTCCCACCCCGCATCGGCGGTGTGGAGCATGAGGGTTAAGCTCATGTCATTCAAGTCCAGCACCCATTGGTAGAAGCGGTCATTATCGCCGGGCCCGGAGCCGTTGTTGTTGCGCTCATGGGCGTTTTCGGCTTGAGCTGTGCTATATCCTTGCGAAAACCATTGAGCCATTGCAGGCTCCACCGTATATTCTGTCCAACTCGCGGCGCCAGGGGCGCCATAGTCGGAAATGATAACGGTGGTATTCAGGTCCTCGCCCGGCCGTTCAAGCCAGTTGCGGATAAGGAGGCCTTGCCCGCAATGGGCGCCGCAGGTCGGGATATTCAGCACGATGAAAGGGTTGCCAGCAGGGCCGATTTCTACGCGGCCAAAGTTGAGGGCATATGCATCACAGTAACTGCCCTCGGGGCAAAGCATAGAGAATTCTGAAGCGGCGTTATCGGGGCTTCCGTGCCAGATGCCACCCCAGACGGCAGAGCCGTTGGCTTGGGCTTCTTTGTAGTCGTCGGCCAACAGAACGCCTTCTGGTCCGTACACGTTGCAAGCGCCCGGCATATTGCAGCCGGTTGAAGCGCGTTTCCAAGTCTGCGAAACGCTTTTCCACGAATCCAAGGCGGTCTGGGTTTGATACCAGCCGCCATTGGGCGACAGCTCACTCGGCGCCCAGCCGGACATCGTGATCGGGCCGTCGAAACCGTCCAAATTCAGGGTGAATGTGGGGGTCAGGACAACCGTTTCGGTCGGTTCGGGGGCGGCCGTGGCTTCAGCCTTCGGACAAGACAAGTTAGTTTCGCCAACGGTCCAGACATCGCCAGAGCGCATGGAGTAGACGAGTTTTTTTTCTTTCGACTCGTATTGACCATTGCAGTCTGTCAAGCTGGTGTGGGTTAAAACCACCTCATCTTCCGAACATTCCACTTCGTAGTTACCCACCTGCGTGGTGCCAACTTCGACCACATAGCTCATGCTGTTGATTTTGCCTTTGCAGACGTAACCTTCAGCTGGAGCAGCGGGAGTGGGCGCAGTCGTCCCGCCGCAAGCGGCGAGCGCGAGGATCATGGCCAAGAGGCCAAAGCGTAAAAGCAACTTAATCATCGGGAGTCTCCTTAAGATTTGTTTGTATGCACTTGGGGTTAAGCCCAAGTGCAAATTGAAATTGATTGACAATTAAACAGAGGCTGCCGAAAGACTGCCTCTGGAAAGTGGGTTAGTGAGATCTTCCAGGACACATCTGGTTGATCTCGCGCTATTGTTTTGTTTTACCAAAACAACACTGCGAGACCACCAAACGTGTCTTTTCTTATTTTTGTATATCTTTGTTAAAGAGCTGACTCTTTCGAATACACTTGTAAACAAGGATTCAAGCAAGTCTGCGTTTCCTGTAAAACAATTTTGATCGCTTAGAAATATGTAAATATATTTGTAGCAATTTTGAGTGTTTAACAGGTGAATATTTATATGTCAGTCTTAATAAAGAAATATATACATTCATCTACCAAATACACACATAGTATATCAAACTAATGTATACTTGTCAAGTATTATAGGACGGAAACAGAATATGTCAAAATTTGTCGGTATTATTGAGAGATGAGTTTCGCATACCTAAAAATTCGTATGTCCGACTCGAGGAATCTACACGTATACAAGATTAGATCTGCTGTGTAATGGGTAATCTCAGTACCATCTTCACTCTGGTAGATTTCATATATAAACCTTCTCTGGTCCCAGATAATCTCTACTCTATCACCATTCTCTAGCTCAGGTAGATTAAAAAATGAGTTCTCTTCTCTAAATTGTTGGGTCCAGTTTAAATATCCAAATCTATGTGCAACTAAAATTATTGGCGGACCCTCTTTTATTGGCACACCAAAATCAGGCACTCTCCAAACTCCTTGTTGTAATGCTGATTCATAATTTTCTTGAGGTGCTTCCAAAATTTGAGTTTCTACACCTATTTTTGGAATTCTAACAATTGTTTCTTTTGGAAGCGTGAGGTCTTGTTCTGGAAGTACAAACTCAGATTGGGGCTCTAGTACTTGAATTTCTGAGGTTGTGACAGGTTTAGCAAGTAGTTTGGCGAGAGCAGCACTGGTTTTGGGAAAAATTATATTCCAAACTAATGCAGCAACAGGATAGCTTACCATCACAAAAGCAACGACGAAGCAAAGAAATGAGCTAATAAGTAATGTACGTGATATTTTCATTCTGGTGTTCATTATATTGCAAAAACTCCCGCTCAGATAGTATATCTGAAACGGGAGTTTAATTACATAAATTTAATTTATTTTGTCTTTTTGAGTAAGATTGCAGTAGTAATCATACCGGTAAGGGCTGATCCAGCTAAAACAACCTGAGGGAGCACATCAGTAAGTCCAGCGTTAACTGGGGTATGAGTGGTTACTCCAAGCACGACATCAGAACCGTAGATGGCAGCGACTGGTGAATAACTTGCGCCAGCAAGGTATACAAGACCAAAAAGTCCTAATGTAGTTCCGATTTTTGTTATGTTTTTCATAATTTATTCCTTATTACTTTACTTGTGTTTTTTAAACACGAGATTATTATATCCTATAACTAACTTTTTGTCAACTATAATATATCAAATGATAACAATTATAAATTTCACAGTAAAATAAAAATTTGTGCTTCCAGAAAAATCAGGTATACTTGGAGATATTATTAAAGTGTCGTACCCCGGAGTGCTATACCAGAGGATACACAAGTGAAAATAAATATTACAAAATTCAAGCAAAAAAGCTCAGAAATTGTTGCGCAACTATTAGAAACTGCTCAAGAACAAATTGGGGTCAAATTTCCCAAAATAAGGAATATCATGCCAAAATCTTCACGTAGTCGTAGGTTTAGAGCTAATTCAGGGTCAATTTTTGCTCCACAAAATCGCCAACTACTTTATGCTAAACTGTTGAGATTTTTTGCTTTTGGAAGTTTGGCTGCTGTTATAGGTGGAGTTATACTCTTTTTTGTGATGTTTGCTTGGTTCTCAAGAAGTTTGCCAAAACCGGGTGAAGTTGTGCGGCGTGAAGGTTTTAGCACTCAAATCTTAGATAGAAATGGCAACTTGTTATACGATCTCTTCAATGATGAAAGAAGAACTCCTGTAACGATTGCTCAAATTCCAGTTGATTTGCAACATGCAGTCGTTGCAACAGAAGACAAAGATTTTTATACACATCGGGGTTTTGATTTTTTAACTATCTTGAGAATTCCATATAATATTCTATTTAAACAGCGTGTTGTTGGTGGTTCTACTCTTACCCAACAGTTGGTAAAAAATGCTCTGCTTACTAATGAAAGAAGTATTACTAGAAAATTTAAAGAGCTGGTTTTATCTCTGCAAATTGAGAGAAAATTTACAAAAGATCAGATTTTAGAAATGTATCTTAACGAAGCTCCATATGGCGGAACTGCCTGGGGTGTTGGTACAGCAAGTGAAGTGTATTTCAACAAACCTGTGAACGAGTTGAACTTAGTTCAGTCAGCAATTCTGGCTGGATTACCTCAACGCCCATCTGCATATTCTCCATATGCAGGTAAAACTGACGAAGACGGTGTTCCACTTTGGAGAGTCCGTACCATGGGAGTGCTCCGTCGTATGCGTGAAGATGAGTATATTACAGAAGCTGCATACCAACAGGCCTTGGGTGACTTAGATTCTGTGGTTTTTGAAAAATCAGCAATTGATATAAAAGCACCACATTTTGTATTTTATGTCCGTGATCTGCTTACGCAGATGTATGGCGAAGAAGCCGTTGATGCTGGTGGTTTTAAAGTGACTACAACCCTGAATGTTGATTTGCAAGAAAAAGCACAGGAAGTTGTTGCCAACGAAATTGCAAAGGTTGAAAAACTCAATATAACTAATGGTGCCGCACTCGTAATGGATCCAAGAAATGGTGAAATATTAAGTATGGTTGGGAGTCGTGATTATCATAGCTCTTCTATTAGTGGGCAGTTTAATGTTGTTGTTGATGGACTCAGACAACCTGGTTCTTCAATCAAACCAGTTACCTATTTGGCAATGTTGCAACGTGGCTATACACCTGCGAGCATGTTGATGGATGTTGAAACAGTTTTTGCTCCACACGAAAATGCTAAAGAATACAATCCTAAAAACTATGATGGCAAGTTTAGAGGTCCGGTTAACTTAAGAAATAGTTTGGGTAGTTCTTTAAATATTCCTGCCGTTAAGTCACTTGCAATAGTTGGTGTGCAGGACTTCTTAAGCCTTGCGTACGACATGGGTTTTGTAACTCTAGAGCCAACAAAAGAAAATATGAGCAGGTTTGGTTTGGCAGTTACTCTTGGTGGTGCTGAAATTCATATGATCGATACTGTTACTGCCTACTCTTCTTTTGCAAATTATGGCCAAAAAGTTGAGCCAGTTGCCATTCTTAAAATTGAGGATACAAAAGGTAACGTTATTTTTGAGCACAGACCAGTGCAAGGACGTAAGGTTATTGAGGAAGAAGAAGCATTTTTAATTAATCATATTCTTTCTGATAACAATGCGCGTGCGATTGCGTTTGGCACGGGTTCGCTCCTAAATGTCAGTCCAAATGTTGCGGTTAAAACTGGTACTACTAATGATCAAAAAGATAACTGGGCAATTGGTTGGAGTAGTGAGCTAATTGTTGGAGCTTGGGTAGGAAATAATGACAATACTTCAATGAAAAGCGTTGCCTCCGGTGTTTCTGGTGCTACTCCAATATGGCGTAATATTATTGTAGAAGCGCTTAAAATTGATGGGTACAAAGCTCCTGAATGGAGAGTTCCAGATGGTGTTGAACAGGTAACTGTAGATAAAATATCTGGATATCCTGAACATGATGGTTTTGAAACTCGTTCTGAGTATGTGATTAAGGGTACGCTTCCAAGTTTGCCAGATCCAATTCACTCCAAATTAAAACTTTGTAGAGGTGAAAATAAGTTAGCCCCAAATGCGCGTATTGCTGGTGGCGACTATGATGAAAAAGAGTTTTTGATTTTCAAAGAAGAAGATCCATTTAGTACTGATGGAGTAAATAGATGGCAGACTGCTATTGATGCTTGGATCGCATCTCAAGGTGATGAAAGATATCGCCCACCAACTGAATACTGTGGTGACCAAGGAGAGATTTATATTTCGATAAAAGATCCAGGTGATCATTCAAACTTTGATGGAACTAATATCAAGATTAAAGTTGAGGCAGAAGCACCTGATGGGATTGAGTATTTAGAGTTGTATATCAATAGTGATTCTCCTATTAGAGTAAATGATAGAAAAATTGATGATAACTTTACCCTACCAAAAGGAAAATATGTGATTCGTGCAAAAGCTCATACAAAGGGCGGCAAAGATAAAGAGACAGGCAGCATTCGTATTGGTACTGGTGGTACAAAATGGGATGAGCCAGATCCAACTCCTACCCCTACCCCATCTCCAATACCGACTCCGACAGTGACACCCACTCCAACCCCAACGGCAACACCGATTCCTACACCACCAGGAAAATCGAATTAGCCGTTGTCTAAGTTATCCAAATTAATCTGTGAGCCAGACTGTAACTGCCAAAAGTAGGAGTCCTGATTGGATTGTAAGTAGATAGTGATCTAGTGCTAGTATTGGGAGTAACGCCAGCAGGTATTCTGGATGACGTATTTTTCTATTTTTTTTCAGGTATGGCAGAATGAGAAGCAAAAAAAATGTTGTACCAATTAGTCCAGCTTCTGACAAAAATAAAAGTAAAACGCTGTGAGCTGGTTGTATAAAACGCACTACTTCTTGGTTTGTACTATTTTTTTCTAAGTATGCTGTAAAGTTTTGAAAACCTACACCGGTAAATGGTTCTTTCTGTAGTATTGCTATTGCTGCACTATTCAAAAAGTTTCTTCTCAAAACACTATTTGAATTGATAACTGTTTGATCTGTGATCTGTGTTAAGAGTAAAATAGTAAGTGCGCTCAGTACAAGAAAGAATATGGCAATTTTTTTAGGGGTGTAAACAAACAGTTTTTTTTTGTTTATTACAATGACTGCAACACCAAGCAATAGTCCTAATATGGCAGAAACAGATTGGGTAAGCAGTATTGTGGAACTTGAAAGGATAAGTATGAGTATTTCCGTAAGTTTTGTTTTTGAATTTTTTGAAAAGTTATTGAAAATAAATAACGAAAAAATTGTCAGTATTCCAGCTAAAACATTTGGATGGGCGGTTGTTCCATATGGCAAAATTTTCTGAACTCCTAAGAGCGAACTTTGTGCAATTCCCGCGTATGCGTTAAGATTTGTTTCGCCAAGAAAGTAATAATTAAAAAGTGATCCTTGCGATAAGTATTGATACCAAGCAAGCAGTGATTGAAAAATGACTGTGATTTTTACTGTTGTAATTGTTATTTGAGATTTTAGAAGGTGCGTGTCGCTGGTAATGATGAGACCAGTGATTGCAAGGATTAAGATTCGCAACAAAAACAGAATGGAAACGATAGGATGTTCACTGGTTATTTGCTGTAGGATCAAAAGTGTTCCTAAAATACCTAGGGTTGGTTTATACGGTATATTTCTTATTATTTTTGTGAGAAATTTTCTATTCTCTGCCCTAAAAATGAGGACAAAAAAGAGTGTTAGCAAAAAAATATCACTCAAATGAAATTTGGGTATTAAATAATCAACCTGCAAACCGCGGACATATGCAGTTTCTAGTAGAAAAGTCTTAAATAAGTTTGAGGGAATTGAAAAAATAAGTCCAGCTAGTAACAGTAAAACAAACATATCTGGTTTAGATTCTAACAGGGCTTCGCGCGTTTCGTAAGCGCTATGCATTTTTCGTACCTACGACTTTTTCTATGAAAAAGATCGGGTCCGAAAGAAAAAACCCACCGTTTTGGGGTGGGTTTTAATTTTAATTCTGTTAGTACCAAATATTATTTGGTAGCTGCTGTTACGATGTCTTTGAATGTTCTGTTATCAGTAACTGCAATGTCTGAAAGCATTTTTCTATCTAAAGAAATGTTTGCTTTTTTGAGAGCATTGATAAATCTTGAGTATTTTAAGCCATTACCAAGTTCGGTTAATGCTGCATTGATACGCAAAATCCAGAGTTTACGCATATCTCTTTTACGGAGTTTTCTTCCGATATATGCATATTGTCCTGCATGCATGTATGCTTCGTGAGCTCTTTTGTATAATTTTCTGTTAGCACCTCTAAAACCTTTGTTTGCATCTAAGACTTTCTTATGTCTTTTTCTGCGGGTTATGCCTGTTTTGACTCTTGCCATATAATCCTTATCTTTTTTATTATGCTATACCAAGCATTTGCTTGATTTTCTTTGCCCATTTTCCAACTACTTGTTTTGGTACTTTGTAAGCTCTGATTGCTTTTTTACTTTTGATTCTTCTTCTGTGACGCATATTTTGTGAGCGTCTTAAGACTTTACCTGTTGCAGTAATCTTGAATCTTTTTGCAACACCACTTCTGGTTTTTTGTTTTATTTTTTTCATGCTCCTTATCCTTTTTTGTTCTTAGCAGGCATCAATTGCGCAATTAGTTTTTTACCCATGAGTTTTGGTTTCATTTCAACAGTTGCAATGTCGGTTGTTGCCGCAAAGATTTTGTTAAAAGTTTCAAATCCAAACTC
Organism: uncultured Pseudomonadales bacterium; assembly: GCA_964652415.1. Taxonomy (GTDB): domain Bacteria; phylum Patescibacteriota; class Microgenomatia; order UBA1400; family PJMF01; genus VFLK01. The sequence continues at coordinate 17,297 of CAZZDG010000002.1, forward strand.
TTTTTTTGTTATTTCTCTTCCTTTAAACATTAAAGAAAGTCTTACTTTATCACCTTTTTCTAAGAAAGTCTTTACTTTCTTTAGTCTTGATTCAAAGTCTCCTTCTCCCATAAATGGGGTAAAACGGAGTTCTTTGATATCTTGTGCCTTAGATTTTTTTCTCGATTTAGCTTCTTTTTGTTGTTCTTGGTATTTGAACTTTGCTAAGTCAATAATTTTTGCTATTGCTGGGCTTGCTTGTTCGTTGATCAATACGAGGTCTTTCTCAACGCTGCGAGCCTTTTCTAAAGCTTCTGATCTGGACATTACGCCCATCATTTCACCAAATTCGTTCAATACTCTCAATTCCGGAGCATTGATTCTTTCGTTAATTGTGTAATATTTTTTTCCGAAAGATCTGTTGTTGTTTCCTGGTTTCATGTTTAGGTGTTTATTTGTAATATCCTTCTTCTTTTACCTTCTATTTTGTTACACTGTATTGTACATCAAGTTACTTGAAATAAAAACAGCGTCCCTGAATATTAGTGACGAGTGAGTATTATACCATCAAATCATGTAATTGTTAAAGAGAAAATATTTGATATAATTTACGGGTGCTCAAGATGAATCTGTAGCTCAGTTGGTTAGAGCGCTTCATTGACATTGAAGAGGTCAGAGGTTCGAGTCCTCTCAGATTCACTAAGTTCAATACTTATTATTCTCCAAAGTTGTCACCACGCTCGCTATTAAAGAATTGATCCATATTAGCACGTTGTTCGTAACCAGAACTTTCAGCCATTTGTTTACCAAGACCCTTTGCACGCTTTGCAATTTTCTTCTTCTTTGTGTTTGCCTGTTGAGCCCAAGTTCGAGCACTTCTGACTTTTTGTGTTAAAAGAATAATAAATGCACGAAGTCTGTCAAAAAAGTTTTCATCTCCAGTGCCATCTAGGCCTGAGTTTGTAGCTTTGCCCATCAAGACAATATCAATTTCTTTATGAAATTTTTTGATTTCTTGTGCTAAATTCTTGAGTTCTTTTCTAATCTGTTCAATTTTCTTTTTTGTCGCATTCTCTCGAGCATCAAAAACATCTTTGGCATCAACAGGATTAATTCTTTTGTGGAGTTCTAGGCGTTTTTGTTCATATTCTTGTTTTTTGAGGTCTTCTTGTTGTTTTTGAAGTGCGCCAAATTCTGAATTATATCCACCAAATTGATCAAAACTACTTTTGTTAAATGGATTGTTTTCTAGAATTGAATTATTGGCAGTAGAACTAAAGTTTCGTGCTCCTCCACCAGATGTGTTTGCGAGAGCTTCGGTAAATGGTCTGCTAGGTTTGTTTCCTCCTGTAGAGCCTAAGGCTGCTGCAAAAGGGTTGTTATTTGCCATACATGTAACTTAACTATAGTTTAATAGATCTAATTATAGGATACTTTATCCTATAAGTCAAGTTATCTTCACATTATACTTGAGGGCAAGCAATTTTTCCAGTTATTTTAGATTGAGCAAATGTTCAGCGACTTTTTGTCTTAAGATTGTTTGACTCATCATTTCGAGGTACTGTGGGTCGGTTTCTTGTTGTTTCTTAAGGTTTTCGTCAGTAACTTTGGCAAATGCTGCATCAAGATCTGTTTTTTCTACGGATAATTTAGCAGTTTTTGCAATTTCGTCAATAACAAATGCAATTTGTAGTCTTGCTAATGCGCCAGCTGCGAGTTCATTTGAAAGTTGTTCAAAGGTCATTTTTCTTTGTTCTAGGAATTTTTCAAAAGGGATATTAAATTGTTTGAGTTGTTTTGCAAGGTTCTGCAGATCATAGCGGGTTTCTTCTTTTACAAGAAGTTCTTGAATTTGAGGTTTGATTGTTTGTACTAGTTCTCTGTAGATAAATTGAACAATATAGTCTTTTTTCTCTTGCTCAGTAGGTTCAGCATGTGAATGGCTATGCTCTTCTCCTTTGCTTTCTTCGACATGTTTTTCCATTTCAGCCATTTGTTTTTCGAGCTCTTTTTGAGCATCTTTTTGTGCTTTGACTGCGACTTTTTCGTAGCCATTGAGGTTTATATCTGGTCTGACCGCAATATATGCCTCGACAACCCAGTCTTTACCTTTTTCTAATGAAATTGGGTTAAATTCTGGATATGTTAATGGTTTGAGTTCTGATTTTTTAAGTTCTTCTGTGTAGAGTGCAGGAATGACAATTTGGAGTGATTCTTCAATAACTGCCTCTGGTTTTAAGTTTTCTTCGGCAACTTTTGCAGGTACTTTTCCTTTTCTAAACCCAGCTACACTCACTTTTTTTGCAAGTTTAGTGAGGGCTTTGCTATAAGCAGCTTCTGCAACTTTTGCAGGAATTGTTAAAGTAATCACAGTATTTGCAGAAATAAGTGGTTTTTCTGTAGTTGCCTCTGGTGCAATTGTTTTTTTTGCTATTTTGGTGGTTTTTTTAGCATCTGCCATAGTTGTATTCTTTCCAAACTTTATAGACCATGCATTATACCCCAGAAATAATGATTTATCATGTGATATAATAAAACGTACAAATTATCACCCTTTTAAGGAGGGGAATTTCAAAAAGGAAAATTCACAATGAGTGAAAATAACGTTTTACTACATCATATTGATGACTATGTTTCTGGTGGTTTAGAGTTTGCCGAGATTGATACTCGACTTTTTTCAAACATGAACGAACCAGAAAAAGTTCTGATTCATGACACTTCAGTCCCATCACTTGATACCATGGCACTTGGATTTGTAACTGGTCAACTTGCATATGCGCCTACCAATGGTCGAAGAATGGTAATTTATGGCAACTGTGCTCCAAGAAGAACAAGCGATAAAGCACACAAAAACAACTTTGATCACGGTATTAAATATGCCAAACTCAAGAATGGTGTTGAGATAATTAATGTCTGGTCAGATCATGCATTCGGCTTTGTTAAAAAAGATATTATTGAATTTAGAGATATCAATTGCCCAAATTCAGGGTCACAGTTTAGATCAAGAGACTTTTTCCCGTTGGCTGTTGCAAAAATTATTAATGGTGACTATTCAGAATTGGGTGCCCAGTTACCAATAGAAGAAATTCCAGAAATTCCAAATAATATGATTGCTTGGACAGATGGTTTTGGTAACATGAAGACTACTATGAGAATGTCTAATATTCAGAAATTAGGTTTGAAGCCTGGAGATAAGGTGCAAGTTATACTAAATAATGTAAGTATGGTTGGTATTGTTTCTATTGGTGGATTTCAAGTTGATCGTGGCGTGCTTGCAATTAATGCAGGCTCAAGTGGATATGAAGATCCATTTATTGAGTTTTTCCTTAGAGTGCACCAAATTTCAGAAAAAACTGCTGCTGTCCGGTTTGGATATCCAACTGGCGCAACTGAATTTGAGTTGAAAGTTTTGGAATAGAATACGATTAAAATTGAAAAACGGGAGGTAAAATAAACCTCCCGTTTTTATATTCTTGCTCTATAATAGGGTGGTTGTTGTAAATGAGTACCATAATGTGGCGCGATACCAGAGTGGTTAATGGCTAGGTCTGCAAAACCTCAGTTCGCGGGTTCGAATCCCGCTCGCGCCTCGATTTGTCCTTAGCTATAAAACAATTAGTTATCAAACAAGAGGAAATCAAAGTGATTGTGACTGAAGCTACAATTTGGAGACCTATTCATATTTTTTTGGTTCAGAACCAAAATTTGATAAAAAGATTTTTCTTTCTTACATATGCGATTTGTGTTTTTTTGATTGTTCTTGGTTTTTATTTATTTAAGGAGAATCCAGATTTGTATATCGTTCTCTACTCTCTTGCTGGAAAAGTTGGCACTATTGCACTAGTTCTTTTTTTAGGAGCACTTCTTCCGGGGATTTTTCAAAGATTTAAATTTTTGCCATTAGTAAGCGCAAGCATTGTTTTATTTAGAAGACAGATTGGCATTCTCATGTTTTTTTGTGCACTAGTACACTCAATGTATATTTCAACAATTCCCGCAATTATGTCTGGAATAACTAGCTTAGATGAGTTGCCGCCAAATGCTTTAACTGGTATGTTAACAATTATAATTTTGTTTCCTGTTTGGATTACTTCTAATGATATTTCGCAAAAGAAGTTAGGAAAATTCTGGAAAACAATCCAAAGACTCACTTATTTTGCAATGATAACTATATTTTTTCATGTGGCTATGATAGAAAAATCTGCAGCTGTTTTGACAATCACAGTTTTTGCGTTGGAAATTGCGTCTTGGGTTAAAATTTGGTTTTTCACATCTAAACAGCGAACTGTATAAAAGAATTTATCTCACAAAACGTCCCGTTTTAATGATAAAATACAACCCTCATGACAGGTAAAAAAACATATTATATCCACACATTTGGTTGCCAATCAAATAAGAGTGATTCCGAGCGTATTGCAGGTGACTATGAGGCGCGCGGGTTTACGGAAAGCAAAAGTTGGCACGACTGTACTGAGTTAATTGTGAATACTTGTGCGGTGCGTCAGCGCGCCGAAGATCGTGCTCGCGGATTTTTGTATAACGTAACAGTTTATTTTCACGAAAAGGGTTTGCAACGTCCCAAAATTATTTTGACCGGTTGTATGGTTCATCACGGCAACGAAAAGTTGTATGAGATGATGCCGATGATTGACGAAATTTTACCAATTAATGAAGTTGGTTTTAACAATGCAACTGTTCGCAAAGATAAAAAGAATGCGTGGATTCCGATTTCTGTTGGGTGTAATTCATTCTGCACATATTGTATTGTGCCCTACTCTAGAGGTCGAGAAAAATCACGCAGTATGGAGTCAATTTTAGAAGAAGTTGCTCGACTTGAAAAAGAAGGTTTTGAAGAAATTACTTTATTAGGTATGAATGTGAATTCTTGGGGACTAGAAAAACTGGGAATTGGTTTTAGAAAACTAATGATGGAAAATAAGGACTTTACGCGCGAAGATTTGCCAGATAACCAGACACAGTATTTGACTCCAACAGGTACTCCTCCATTTGTAAAGTTGCTTCAAGAAGTTTCAAAGTTTAATGGTATTAAGAAAATCAGGTTTATGAGTAGTAATCCTTGGGATTTTCATGATGAACTTATTGCGGAAGTTGGCAAAAATAAAAAAATCGATCGCTATGTTCATTTACCAATTCAATCTGGAAGTAACGGCGTTTTGTACAGAATGAATCGTGGTTACACAAAAGAAAGATATATAGAAGTTGTAGAAAAGTTACGAAAAGCAGACCCAGAAATAGTAATAGGCACAGATATTGTGGTTGGGTTTGCAAATGAGACAGAAGCAGAGTTTGAAGAAACTGTTGATTTGGCAAAAAAAATTGGTTGGACAGTTGGTTTTGTTGCTATGTACTCTCCTCGTCCTGGAACCGCTGGCTGGAGAATTTATCCTGACAATATTCCTCATAAAGAAAAAAAACGCCGTTGGGAAGTTTTGGATCAGATTATTAATAAAGATAACTTACATCAACGTCCAATTGTGATTTAATTGTATTGGTCTAAAAAATATGAACAAGATACTTGCAGTCGTTGGTCCTACCGCAACAGGAAAAACTGCGTTTGCTTTGAAGTTAGCAAGCCAAGTTTTGGAGTCGACTAATACATATACTGGTGTTGATCTTATTTCTGTTGATTCTCGCCAAGTATACAAAGGTTTAGAGATACTAACTGGTGCAGATATTCCAGAAGATTTTAGATTGATTGCCTATCAACAGGGCTCAAGTGAACCTCTCACTTTTCCTTATTATGAGAACAGATATGCTGATATTACTTTGCATGGTATTTCTATAATTTCAGTTGAGCAAGATTGGTCTGTGACGCATTTTAAAGATTTTGCAACAAATATCATTTTAGATTCCTTTAAGAACAAAAGATTGCCAATTTTAGTTGGTGGAACAGGCTTGTATCATGAACACTTACGAAATAATGATATAAGTTTATATACTCCACCTAATGTAGATGTGCGAAGAAAAGCAGAAGAAATGAATGCCGCCCAATTAAGTGAATGGCTGTTCGCAGTTGATCCAGAAGCGTTAATGCAGATGAATGATTCAGATATAGATAACCCCAGAAGATTAGTTCGAGCAATTGAGAAAGCGCTACAGACCAAACAATATTTTGTAAATGATCCATTGATTGAACAAACAGGAAAAGTTGAAAAAAAAGAACAAGAAAACCTACTAACACAGAGTGAAATTATAACTTTTGGTATGCAAGTATCACTAGAACAAATTCAAGAAAAAATCGCGGATAGGGTTCGTGAGCGCTTCAAGCAAGGTGCTCTTGCAGAAGTTAAGAAAATTCGGAAATTATGTAAGCTAAATATAGCACCTTCTTGTTCAACCTTAGGTGTTTCAGATCTTTTAAAATTTATTTCTCATCAAATTTCTGAAGAAAAATGCCTGGAGAACTGGGGTCTACATGAACTTCAATATGCAAAGCGTCAATTAACCTGGTTTAAAAAGCAAGAAGGTATAATTTGGTTGGACGAATTGCAAAAAAAACAGTATACTTTGTTTAAATGAAAAAACTGTTTTATGGTGACCATATGGTTACAATTTCTCCACTGTCGATTGTGTTTACTATTTGCTTTCTTTTGAGTTTGTATGGATTTTATTATATTCGAGGTGTTTTAGTTCTTTTATTACTTTCTTTTATTCTAATGGTTGCGTTGAATCCCGTTATAACATTTTTAAACAGAAAACTTAAAATTCCTAAAACATTGAGTATTATTCTTGCCTACTTTTTGATGATATTGGCGATAGGTGGAATTCTAGGACTTTTGGTACCACCTCTCGCCCGAGAACTGGTTCAGTTAATCAACAATTTTGATATTCCTTTTTTTCAAGAGAAATTAAGATCATTTAACTTTACTTTGCAAGAAATGAGCTCAGTAATCAATAATTTTGGTGGTAGTTTTTCAGTTATTTTTAATGTGGTAAACATGACATTTAGCGGAGTCTTTACTTTGTTTACAATAGTCGTAATGTCATTTTACTTAATGGTAGAACGTCCACAGTTGCATAGAAAAATTTCTTGGTTTACCAAAAAAGAAGTGCATTTAGAAAGAATGAAAGATTTTATTGACTCTGTAGAACTACAACTGGGTGGGTGGGTTCGAGCACAGGCAATTTTAATGTTTGTTATTTTTGTTATCACTTTAATAAGTTTGAGTTTGCTCTCCATTCCTTATGCGTTGCCACTTGCACTTTTAGCTGGATCTTTAGAAATTATCCCAAATTTGGGTCCAACAATTGCAATGTTTCCAGCAGTTTTTGTTGCATATGTAACCTTTGGACCAGTGATGGCAGGAATTGTTGTTTTACTCTACATTGTGATTCAGCAATTGGAAAATAACATCTTAGTTCCAAAAGTAATGAAGGAAAATGCAAATGTCAATTCACTTGTTGGAATTACAAGCATATTAGTAGGATTAAAAATTGGTGGCATTATTGGTGCTTTATTAGCAATTCCAATTTATATATTAATAAGAGCTATTTTTTCTAACTTTATTCAACCAAGATTACGAGATTGACACTCATTGTTATAGGATATATACTATTAGTGGTTAACATTCGAGACAATGGCTTTTACCTTGTGTAAAAGAGGAAAGTCCGGACAGCTGAACAAAGGGTGCTTTGCGTAGTATATAGAAATATGTGCGAGTAAAGGGTAAAAGGTCAAACTTTTAGACAGTTAGAGCAACAGTGACGAATTGGGGTTGCGCCCAAGTGAAACGACCAAGCTTATGGGTACGAAGTAAAAACTCGTGGCAATCCTCCCTGCTGCAACTGACGAATTTCACCGTAGAATGGATCTGTTCCCAATTCCCTCGAGGAATCGGTGATAAAGTCTCAGGCATAGATAGATCATTGTCAAATACAGAATCCGGCTTATTGCATGTCAACCTCTATCAGGAAACGTCAGCTAAAATTGAGTCTGACGTTTTTTGTAATTACCCAGTATAATGAAAAAAAAATGAAGGAGTACGATATGTCAGCACAAGTATACGATACACTAGTATTTTTGAGTAATCAGGTTCTTACAGACCTCGTTATTTTTCTCCCAAAGTTAATAATTGCGTTTTTAGTCTTAGTTATTGGAGCAGGTTTGGCCAGGACTTTTAAGAAAGTTGTGGTAAAAATTATGGAATCCTTAAGATTTTCTAAAGCATTCCAAAAGACACCTGTAGAGCATTTTTTAACTGATGCAGAATTGGGCAACAGAGTTGAAGAAGTTATTGGAACTGTTCTCTATTGGCTTGTTATGCTGGTGGTGATCCACACAGCGGTGAGCATTCTCGGTCTAACTTCACTAACAGTACTCATTGGACGTATTCTCACTTATTTACCAAGTCTGTTTTCTGCACTCATCATTCTGTTCTTTGGTTTACTAATTGCTGGAATCGTTGAAAGTTTAGTCAAAGGTGCAATTAAAAGTGTAGATGGCAAGAGCTCTCGGTTGCTGGGAAAAATTTCCAGCTATGCGGTAATGGTTGTTACTGTATTGGCGGCAATTAGTGAGCTTGGAATTGCAAGTGAGTTTATCTTTATTCTCTTTGTAGGTTTTGTAATCACTTTTTCTATGGCACTTGGTCTCGCACTTGGTCTCGGGGGCAAAGATGTCGTCAACATGATGCTTACCGAATGGTATAAAAAAACAAAATCAGAAGTTTCTAAAAAATAATTTTTTATTGATTGCTTTTACATGTCTACCTTTCTGTATTGGAGTGCTTGAGTAATTTCCTGAGTTGATATTGTATTTTTTTGTTCTAGATCAGCAATTGTTTGTGCAACTTTAATGAGTCTAAAGTAGGTTCTAGTAGAAAACTGATATTTTTGGTTCGCTTTTTTGAGCAATGAATCAGCTTGAGGTTCGAGTTGACAGTATTTTCTTATTAGTTTTGTAGTGAGCTGGCTATTTGTAAGAATATTTTCGTTTTTATAACGCTCTGCTTGAATTTTTCTTGCAAGTATTACTCTTTTTTTAATTATCTTTGATGTATCATTTTTTTGCAAATTTTCTTCAGTTATTTTTTTTGTTTCTACCGGTTGCACAAAAACACGTAAATCTACTCTGTCTAAAATTGGTCCAGAAAGCTTTTTTTTATATTGTTGGTATTGATTGAGATTGCAAATACAATTTTTGGTCTGACTAAATCTATACCCACAAGGACATGGATTACTTGCTGCAACAAGAATGAATTCGCAAGGGTACTTGGTTGTTCCAGAAACTCTAGAAATAGAAATAACTCCGTCTTCCAGAGGTTGCCGCAATGACTCTAAGACATTTTTAGGAAACTCTGAAACTTCATCCATAAACAGCACTCCTCTGTGTGCGAGCGAAATTTCTCCAGGTAAAATGTTCGTGCCACCACCAATCATTGCAGGTCCAGAAATTGAGTGGTGTGGTGAACGAAATGGTCTTTGAGTAAGGAGGGTATTTTCAAGTAACCCTGCTACTGAATAAATACTATTTACAGTAAGTAGCTCAGATTTTTCGAGTGGTGGTAATATGCTCACCAAAGCATGTGCGAGCATGCTTTTGCCAGTTCCTGGTGGTCCTGTGAGTAAAATATTATGACCTCCGGCTGCAGCAATTTCTAATGCACGTTTAGCTTCCTCTTGTTCGTAGATGTCTTCAAAGTTATTTTTGAATTGTGCTCTCTGTTCCTGTGTTTCATTCTTTTTTTGCAGTAAAGGTAATTGCTCTAGTTTTTTTATTTCCAATAGTTCTCTCAAGTGTGAGATAGGGTGAATTTTTATTCCGTCTAAGAAAGACACTTCATGTTCGTTATTTTTTGGAATTATGACATGTGTAAAACCAGATTTTTTTGAATGAATGAGCAAAGGTAATATGCCTTTTGTTTTTTTTATATTTCCATCAAGTGAAAGTTCGCCAAAAAGCATAGTGTCTGGAAGAGAGTATTGTATAGAACCATATGCCTTGAGTATGGCAACAACAATCGCCAAATCAAAACTCGTGCCAGATTTTTTAATATCTGCAGGAGCCAAATTAATGATTGTTCGTTTTGATTTTGGTATGATTCCGCAGTTGAGTAACGCGGAAGTTACTCGTTCTTTAGCCTCTGAAATTGCTTGTGAAGCTAAACCTATGATTATGAGTTGTGGCTTACCTCTACTTAAGTCAACTTCAACAGTTATAGTTGTGGGTTCAAGTCCAGTGACAAGTGCAGTAGTGGTTTTGGCTAACATATTGCAAGTTTACTTGTGAATTCTTACAAGAAGTGTAGCGTAAAACGAGCAATCTTATTCAGATTTATCTTTTGGGTTGTATTGTGTTTGATATCCAGGGTTATCTTGCGGTCGGAGTTGATTAGGGTATTCAATATCTGATTTTACAGCATGTGAAATCTCTTTAAAAAAATTAAAGACTTTGTATGGGTCTTTTATATTTCTGAGTGAATATGGTCTTTGTGATGGACCATTTTTTGAGGACACAATAGTGCCCGCTGTAGAAATAGAGATGCTGCCAGATTGTTTTCCAAACAAAATATCAAGAAAATCGACTTTTACGTCAGCATTTGTTACTTTATCGAAATCAACTATTTGAAAATCTCTCCCAATGAGTCCTTTTTGAATGATTACTCTTTTATCTGTAACAGCATAAAAAATGTGTTGATGAACAAGTGCCGTATAAGTTGGTGCGCCAAATGTAAATAGAAATCCAATCCAGAAATGTGGAAGTAAAATCATTAAGTAATTGCCAGATTGTATTCCTTCTATTATGGGAATACCACCAACAGCCATAAAGATAAGTCCAAAAAGAATTCCAACAAAACTACTGAAGAAAAATGGCCAGAATGTTGGCTTACCCTCCCACATAATTTTTTCATTTGTATTGAGGACTTTGTGTATCTCGTTCATAAATTATTTTTTCAAGGTCTAAACCAGTGCCAACTGTTCTACTAACCTACAACAATACCCCCATTCGTTATCATACCAACTGATAACTTTAACTAAATTGCCACCAATTACTTGGGTTAGCTCAAGATCAACAATTGAGGATTCTGATCTGCCAATAATATCTGAAGAAACAATAGGGTCATTTGTAACAGCCAGAATGCCTTTCCATCTATCTTGTTTGGAAGCATCAGTAAGTGCTTGATTAACTTCTTCTACAGTCACAGGTCGTTTGGTAACAAAAACCATGTCAGAGAGTGATCCTACAGCAACAGGGACACGAACTGCCAATCCATCAAACATTCCCTTGAGTTCTGGAATAATTTCTGTGACTGCAATTGCAGCACCAGTTGAAGTAGGAATAATATTTTTTGCTGCGGTTCTGGATCTGCGCAAATCTTGGTGTGAGTTATCTTGTGTATTTTGATCGTCGGTGTAGGCATGAATAGTTGTAAGCATTGCTTTTTCAACTCCAAAAATAGAATGCATAATTTGTGCGACAGGAGCTACACAATTTGTGGTGCATGAGGCATTAGAAAGCACAGTTGCGCCTTCTGCATATTGGTTTACACCAATGACAGAAGTAGAAATGGCGCCACCTTTTCCAGGTGCGGTTAGCATGACTTTTTTTGCTCCACCAGCAAAGTGTTGTGCCGCTTTTTCTTCTGAGGTAAAAGCTCCAGTTGCTTCAACGACTGTTTCAACTCCATATTTACCCCATGGGATTAATTTTGGATCACGTTGTGCAGTGATGGTAACAACATGACCATTGATGGTGAGTGTGCCAAGAACTGGATTTTCTGGTGTTGCTTCTTTAGTACCTTGTATTTTTTGAATGGTAATTTCACCTGTGAATGGACCATAGTTACTATCATATTTGAGTAAGTGTGCCCAAGCCTCTATTTCCATAGAACCAGAAGTATTGATAACTGCCAAGTTCAAGTTGGGATCATTTTGACTGATCCATGCACGCACAAATGTTCTACCAATTCTACCAAATCCATTTAATCCAAATTGTTTCATAAAATCCTCCTTTTAAACTACCTTTGTTTTAACATCATTAGAGAGTAACGTTCCTACTGGTTCTCCACTGACTGCATGAATTAAATTGTTATCTTTAAATAAAGCAAAAACTAAAATTGGTAAGTTATTTTCGCTTGCCATAGAAAGTGCGGCTGTGTCTATTACTTTAACATCTTTCATCTCGATTGCATCTTTGAAGTTAAGTGTTGCATATTTTTGAGCGTCAGGTTTTTTTGCTGGATCAACCTCATAAATACCATCAACTTTACTAGTTCTCATAAGAATATCGCAGTGTAGTTCAAGAGCATGTAAAGTTGCACCTGCATCTGTAGTTACAAACGGCACACCAGTTCCAGCACATAAAATTACAACTCTCCCCTTTTCCATATGTCTAATTGCTTTGCGTCTAATAAAACTCTCAGCAACAGCAGGCATTTGTAATGCCGATTGCATACGAGTCGGGATCCCCATTTTTTCGAGTTCATCTTGTAGTGTGAGGCCATTCATTACTGTTGCCATCATTCCCATGTAATCTGCGGTAGTGCGGTCAAAACCTTCTTTGTAAGCTGCTCTACTACTAAAAATATTTTTTCCGCCCACTGATACAACAATTTGAACATGTTGTGTGTATACAGATTTGATTTGTTCGGCAACTGTTCTTATTGAGTTGAGGTCAATGCCATATTCTTTGTCGCCTTTCATAGCATCGCCACTGACTTCAATCATGATTCTTTTATATTTAATGTGTCCCATTATTTTTTTCTTTCTGTGTTCAGATTTTTAATTTTGTTTTCAACCGTAATAATTTCCAACGGACGGCGTCACCAATTTTGAACAGTTGGTACATTGGCATATCAACTACATAATCAAAAGTTCCCATAAATTCAACTAAGTCTCCCGAGTATCCTTTTTTGAATTTATGGAATCCAAACCATGGATCTTTTTCATTTGGTTCTGGTCCAAGAGATCCCCACATATCAAAGCTACGGCAATTTTGCATTTTTCCAAAGCGAATCATTTCCCACATCATCAAGTTACTAGCCATGACGTCTCTATTCTTATTGCTGGATGCACCATATGGGTAGTACAGAACGCCATTAAAAACAAACATAATCCAGGAAGTAAGTATTTCTCCTTCGTACACAGCATTAAAAATTCTCATCATGCCAGAGTTGCCCAACTCTTTCCACATTTTTTTAAAATATTCTGGTGAGTGAGCATAAAAGCCTTGGCGTTTTGTTGTTTCCTCAAGGATTTTGATGTATTGTTCCATTCCTTCTTCTGAAGTATTTTCGAAAATTTGCACGCCTTTTTTGTGTGCGAGATTCACGTTATATCTCGTTTTGCTTGCCAAATTTTGGAACAAAATGTCTTCATCAGGACTTAAATCAAGTTGAAATGTGTATTTTGTGAAGAGAGGTTTTCCTGGTACACAGTCGTTAGCAAGTAAAAACTTCGCTATGTCTTTGTGTGCGGAAGGAGCGCCAACTTTACTCGCAATATTTGGTTCAAGTTTTATAGAAATAGCGTTATACTGTTTTGCTGTTGCTCGCAATGCTCCAAGTTGGTCTGCATCAGGCATATATCCTTTTGGGAGGTAGCCGATATTTTTGTTGAGTATTGGAACTGGGTGGAAAGTAATCTGTAAAGCCTTAACGAGTTTTGAACCGTTATAGATACCTAAGCGTTCGACTTTCAGACCCGTTGTTTTTCTGAATTCACCCCATTCCCATGATTGCAGTGGGTGATTTACAACCTTATTGTAAATGTCTTTTTCTTCTGGTCTTATGGCGCGGATAAACATATATGTTACTTATTATACATGAGACTTGGTGTGTGGAATCAACAAACTAGCTGTTGATGAGCTTGTCTATATCGAAGTCACCATTAATTACTCCATCTAGGATATCATCATCGACAATAATTCTTCTAGTCGATTTTTGTTCATCAGGTTTTTTTTGTTTTTTATCATAATATGAATAATTCTGTTTTCCGTAGGAATTTGATTGTGAGTAGTGTTTTTTCTCAGTTTCTTGGGTAACTATACTTTCGTCTATATCAAATAGAAATCTACTGGCAACAGTCTCTGCAGGAATACCATATTGGGCGCGTGATCTGCAGTAAGTAAGGTACAATTTTGATTTTGCTCGAGTAATTCCAACGTAGCAAAGTCTTCTTTCCTCTTCCATTTGTTCGTTATCTAGTAGTGAGCGTGAATGTGGCAATAAACCTTCTTCCATACCAACAAGAAAGACGACTTCAAATTCTAAACCTTTTGCTGAGTGCAAACTCATGAGGTTTACACTTCGTTTGCTGTCTATGGCAGTATCAGTATCTGCAAATTCGTTGTCTTGTATTAATGCAATATTTTCTAAAAATTGAGCTGCTGTTTCAAACTGAACAGCGACTGATAGTAATTCTTCTACGTTAGCAGCTCTATCTAGATTTTCTTCTGTTTCTCTTTTGAATTTTTCTAAATAGTCAGTAACATCAAGAATGTCTTTGAGCAGTGCGGCTGGATTTTGAGTTGCCAATTCTTCTGGTTTATTCTGTTTACTCCAAGCATGAAACTTTTCAAATCGTCGTTTACCTAATTTTGAAATTCTTTGATAGCTGACCATGTCAAAGTCGTTGATGGCAAATCGTAAGTATGAAATCACATCCTTCACTTCTTTTCTCTCGTAAAATTTTGTGCCTCCTATCAATTTATAGGGAATGCCAGCTTGCATAAGTGCTTCTTCGAAAACGCGGGACTGGGCATTGGTGCGATATAAAATCGCCATTTCACCAAGCTCTATATCTGCAGAATGTTGGTGGACATATTGCACTACTTTTTTTGCTTCAGAATAATTATTGTCTGCTTCAAAGTTAGTAATGGTATTACCTCGTGGTTTTGTAGTCCACAATTTTAAGATAGGATGTGTTTTATTAAGTGAAATAACCTGAGTTGCTGCATCTAAAATGTTTTGGTTAGAGCGATAGTTTTGTTCAAGTCTGTATTCTTGTATTTCAGGAAAATTTTGCTTGAGTTGCATCATGTTTTTGTAATCTGCACCTCTCCATGCATAAATACTCTGACAAAAATCACCAACAACAAACAAGTTATTTTGGGGTGTGGCAAGAATCTTGGTTAGTTTATATTGTGCTTTGTTGGTATCTTGATACTCATCTACCAACACATGTTCAAATTTTTTTTGATATTTTTCTCTAATAATTTGATCGGTTTGTAATAATTGTAAGGTTTTTGAAAGTAAGTCATCAAAGTCAACTGCCCCCGCTTTATTTAATTCATATTGGTACATTTTATACACTTTTGCGACATGTTTTTGAAATGTGCCAGTAGCAACTTCGCTATATTGTTCTGGGTTTAATAGTTCATTTTTAGCATTAGAAATTGCAGCTTGCACTGCTTTAATATTAAATTCATCTTTATCAAAGTTGTTTTGTTCATAAATTGTTTTCAATAAAGACAGTTGGTCTTGAGAATCATAAATCACAAAATTAGGGCCAAGCCCGACCGACTGTCCATCGATACGCAATATTTTTGCACACAAACTATGAAACGTTCCATTCCAAGGAATGTGCATTCCGGTTGCTTGTAAAATTCTTTCTTTGATTTCTTTGGCTGCTTTGTTGGTAAATGTAACAACCAAAATTGAAAATGGGGACGCATTTTGTTCTGAAATTAGCCATCCAACTCGTGTTGTTAATACAGTCGTTTTTCCAGATCCTGCACCCGCCAAAACCACAGCTGGTCCAGATTTATGGATGACAGCTTGTTGTTGTTCGGGGTTCAGTTTTTCAAGCAAGTTTGACACAGAAACTCATACTAGCATATTGCACCCTCAAAACGAAACGTTGTTTAATTGAGGGTGCAATATTCAGCAATTTTAGTGATATAGTTAGATTAAATTATGAAAAAATTACTCTTAGCAAATTTTAAATCAAATAAATCTGTAGAAGAATCAAATGAATGGTTGGATAAATTAGTGAAAACTGTAGATTGGAACGCATTGGGGAATTTTGAAGTTGGAGTTGCCCCAGCGTTTCCCTCAATTGAAGAATTCTCACATAAAATTAAGGAGGCTCGTGTACCTTTAAAGCTAACGACACAAGATTTGAGTGCTTATCCTGCTGGCAGTTATACTGGAGCAGTTTCAGCGCTCAATTTGGCAGATTTACGTGTTAAGTATGCAATTATTGGTCACTCAGAAAGAAGAAGATATTTTGAAGAGACCTCTCAACTAGTAGCAAAAAAAATTGCACAAGCATTAGATAACAATATTATTCCTCTAGTTTGCATAGATGAGCCCTATTTAGAAGAACAAATCTCACTTTTAGATAGTGAGGTTCTTTCAAAATGCGTGTATGTGTATGAACCGCTTGCTGCAATTGGAACCGGTGATACTGTGAGTGTTGGCAAAGTTACAGAGATTTTTAAAAAAATTCATGATTTATGCGGGGATGTTCAATGCATGTATGGCGGTAGTGTTACTGACCAAAATGTTTCTGAATATCTGCTTGTAGCTCAGGGAGTTTTAGTTGGTTCTTTTTCTTTAAAGGCTACTGATTTTGCAAAGCTCATTGCTGCTGCCACAGTTGTCTAACATCGTAGACAATAGTGTCTTCATTTTGAAATGCAATTGGAAATTGTTGTAAATACTGGGCATTGATAGTGAGTGTAGACTTTTCTTTTTGTCCAACAAAAATATAACTAATTCTATTCTCAATGATAATTTTGTTGGCTTCTGGTCTACCGCTAAACACTGCAATCAGTTCTTTTTCTCTATCAGTGTGATCAAATCCAAAATTTCGCACCCAACCTAGGTACCCTAAAAAGATTGGTCGATTTGCCCATAAAGGAATTGGATGATTGTGTGTGGTACTGGTTAAAAATACGGCATCGGTTACAGTGTTACTTACAATTTTTTGCGCTAAGAGTATTTCTGAGCTTGAAGAAAGCATATGAGTGTTGGAAGAAAAGTTTACTATCCTTAATAATTCAACCATTCCCGTGGTGCTTAAAGTAATAATTAAAATAATACTAGCTAACTTTTGTGTAATTGAGTTTCTCCAAAGATGTGCAAGGAGTTTTGCGACTAGAATTGATAGCCCTAAGTAGACCCATGCAAATAGTTTTGTGTTATCCCATGCTGTTGGTTGAAAGATAATTATATTCGTCAAAATGAAGACCAAAAAAAAACCCAGAAAAGTAGCAGTTTGTTTTTTGATTGTTAGTTTTTTTCTGAATAAGATAAATGAAAAAAGTGCACCGGGCAAAAATGTTCCCCATAGTTGCAACCACATTTTCTGCCACGAAAATAGATCTTGAAAAAAGTTTCCTGTTTTTGGAACAGTCCAACCTACTGATATTCTCATGAAGTTAGGAATTTCTATTCCTCCATAAATAAAAGTAAAGTATAGTGTTGCTGAAATAAGTGCTGCGGGCAATACGAAGTATGGCAATATTTTTCGAAATTTCTCCCAGTTAAATACACAAATTATCCCGGTAACGATTGTGATAACTATGAAACTGTGCATGTGAGCAATTGGCAAAATTCCGGCTAAGATACTCGAAAATAAAAGCAATTTATTGCTATCTTTTTTGCCATTGTTTAGTCCCCACAGTAATAAGTTCAGTACCCAGACACCTATTGTCACACCAATAAAAAATGCACGTTGTGGGATAAGCATTGCAGCTGGAATATTGCCAGCTAGCCAGTCAAATTCGGCAAATTTAGAGTAATCTTGTAGCGGGTGTAATATGTTTTCTAGTTTTAGTGATTCTATGTATCTAAAAATTCCCATTCCTGAAGAAGTAAAGAAAATAAAAATACCTAAGATCGATTCTTTTCGCGAATTGCTGAGATTAAAATATAATAAATATAATCCAGTTAAGAAGAAGAATAAAAGGAGTATTGAGACAATAAAAAATGCATCAGTGAATGAAAATCCAATTCTCATAAATACTGCTGTTATGAGATGAACTAAAAAACCATACGTCAGTTTGCCATAGGCAAAAAACGGATGGTACAAAAACCATTCCGAAATAGGTTTTGTAGCGAAAATATTTGTAATGCTGATGTGCACAACCCAATCACTCCAAGAATTAGGTTGGCCAATGTATACTCCATCAGGTCTAATGAGTAGAATTTTTGAAAAAATAAAGGTAAAAAATCCCCCAAAAACCACTAGCACAATTTTTAATGCTGGTTTGTGAAATGCGAGATTCTTACTGAACCAACTGCGCATATTGTCCACTAACCCATCCAGATTTTTCGTCTAATAGTATGTTGTGCCAATTGTTTTCAGTTTTTCCTAAGTATTGGTATAGATTACCAACAGTTGCAAATCCAACTTCTTTTCCGTTTGGACTTGGAAGGTCGCGGGTACGTAACACTTCTTTTTCCGCAACAAAAAAGTTTGTTGGTTTGATGAGTACTTGTTTTGCAGAGTCAGATGCGGCAGGTGACGCAAGAGGGTTTATAGCTGGTGGCGTTTGTGTTGCAGATTCACTTGCAGGTTCTGCTACAACATTTTCTATGACGACATTTTTTTCATTCAGGTTTTCTTTTGCGAGTTTTACTGTAATAACCATTCTATGTCCTGGTATAGCGTTTATGGTGTGTTTTTGAACTCCATATGAGGGAAGAGTGACTTCGAATTCTACATGTCCTGGAGTAATATCTGGAATGATAATTGGTGCAAACATTTTTTCTTTACCAGCAACAGTGACTATTGCGCCATCTGGAATGGTAACAAATGAAATTTCAGATTTATGTTTGGTGTTGATAGGTTCCATTTCGTACATGACGCCCCCACTAAATTCTGGTCTTTCTGCTAGCTTCCATGTGACAACAGTTAAAAGTCCAGGTCTCAAAGTGATTTTTGTTTCATATGGGATTAATTTTGGATCATCTGGTTGAATTTTGAGAGTATATTCCCCAGGACTGAGCTCACGATTTATGAAAGGAGTTTTTTCAACGTAGTTTTCGTTGAGGTAGACAGCTGCAGCTACACCATCAGTGATTTGAATTTGCAAACCAGATTTTGCCTTTTTTGCCAAAGGGTTGCAAGCACTTAAAAGTAAGCTAGAAGTAACTAGGATTATAAGTAAGAACAAGCGCTTCATACTAGTAGTGTAGCATAGTCTTGTCTGTGAGTAAGCTTATTGTTTGAGCGGTTTTGGTTTTTGTGTGAGTGCAATTTCAAGTACCTGTGAAACATGTGCAACTGGAATGAAAGTAATATCTTTTTTTACTATCTCTGGAAGTTTCTCAATGTCCCTCTCATTATCTTGTGGAATCAGTACTGTTTTACTTCCTGCCATGTGGGCAGCAATGCTTTTTTCTTTGAGGCCGCCAATACGTAACACTCTTCCTCTTAAGGTGACTTCGCCTGTCATAGCAATATCTTTTTTCACTGGAATATTTGTGAACGCAGAAACAATTGCAGTTGTCATAGTAACGCCAGCAGATGGACCATCTTTTGGTACGGCGCCTTCCGGAACGTGAACGTGAACGTCAGTCTCTTTGAGTTTTTTTGCCGAAATACCAAGTTGTTCATGGTTTGCTTTGACGTAAGTATATGCAGCTTGAGCTGATTCTTTCATTACATCACCAAGTTTTCCCGTAAGTTGGATAGTTCCTTTTCCAGGAGTAAGGGCAACTTCAATAAATAAGACTTCGCCTCCTACAGATGTCCATGCAAGACCAGTAGCTTGACCAACGATATCTGATTTTTCAGTTGATTCTATATCAAATTTTTCTGGTCCGAGATATTCACGAACAATTTTCTGGGTAACTGCAACAGATTTTGTCTTTGAATGAGAAATAATCTCTTTTGCTGCTTTTCTCATGATGCTACTGAGTGTTCTTTCGAGGGAGCGAACGCCAGCCTCACGGGTGTAGCGGTGAATAAGGGTGTTGATTGCTTCATCCGTAATACTAATTTGTTTTTTTGATAATCCATTAGCTTTTAAGACCTTGTCAAACAAGTAGTCTTTGCCAATATGGAATTTTTCTTCCCAGGTATAGCCAGAGTATCTAATAATCTCTAAACGATCTCGTAATGCGGGTGGGATTGTATCCATGGTGTTTGCAGTAGTAATGAAGATAACTTGTGATAGATCAAATGGCATATCTAGGTAGTGGTCTTCAAATCCAGAATTTTGCTCAGGATCTAAAGCTTCTAGTAGTGCAGCGGAAGGATCCCCTTTGTAGTCAGAGCCAATTTTATCAATTTCATCAAGCATAAACACTGGGTTCATAGTTTTTGCTTGTTTCATACCATTGATGATTTTCCCTGGCATGGCGCCAACATATGTGCGTCTATGACCACGAATCTCTGATTCGTCCTTGATACCTCCCAATGAAACTTTGATGAATTTTCTGCCCAAAGATTGTGCGATTGATTTACCAATACTTGTTTTACCAACACCTGGAGGTCCAACAAAGCATAGTATGGTTGGCAAACTCTGGTCTTCTTTTTTGTTATTTTTTTGTTTTAGTGTTAGAACAGCAATGTATTCCAAAATTCTGTCTTTGACTTCTTCTAGGCCAAAATGATTATCGTCTAGGATTTTTTGTGCTTTTTCAATTTCTAAAACTGCTTTTGAGTATTTATTCCAGGGAAGTTCAAAAACTGTATCTAACCAACTTCTTACATATCCGGATTCTGGATTGTTTTGAGACATGGTGCGTAGGCGCTTAATCTCTTTCTTCACCTTAGCTTTGAGGTCTGGAACCAACTTAAGTTTTCCTATTTTTAATTGGTATTCATCTGCTGCTTCTTCTTCGTCATCAATATCGCCCAACTCTTTTTGAATAGTTTTTAAGCGTTCGCGTAAGATACTTTCACGCATATGCTTGTCAAATTTTTCTTGGGTTTTGTGGACCACATCTTTTTCAATTTCAAGCACTTTTATTTCATGTGCTAAGTGTGATAAGACTTTTTTCAAGCGTTGTGTAACATCTAAAGTTTCGAGTAGTTCTTGTTTCTCTTCAGTTTTTATTGTGAGAGTGCTTGCAATTTGATCAACCAGTTCGCCGTTGGTAACTCCTCCCATAAGTTTCATGAAGCTCAAAAATTCAACAGGTTTTCCCATGTGTACAGCTTTTCTGAATTCTGCCTGTAAATGAGTAACGAGTGCTTTGTTTTCCTCAGCACTCTCTTCTACTTCAGTGAGTTTTTCAACTTCTACAACTAACTTTGGAGAAGTTGAAACGAAACGAATAATTTTGACTCTTCCAATACCTTTTACAAGTGCATTGATATTGTCATCACTTTCAAGTTTTTTTTCTACAATAGCAAGAGTTCCAATTTCATATAAATCTTTTTCTTCTGGAAGATTTATTTGTGGATCTTTTTGAGAGATTAACACGACGGTTTTTTTGCTGGTCCCTAAGTTCTTAACTGCGTTGAGAGAAAGTTGCCTACCGAAGGAAAGTACAGACTCGGTGCTTGGGAAAAGCAACCCCTCACGAATTGGGATACCATCAAGTACCAGCGTCTTTGATTTATCAGGATCTGTTTGAGTTTCTGCCTGTTTTTCAGTCTGGTCTGTTTTCTCTATATCTATATTTTTTTCTGTTTGTTTTGTTTCTTCGGTTTTATCTGTCATACGTTTAGCATTCTATTGTTTTGATTGCTAAATTTCAAGGGGGAAATCAATAATCGAACTAAAAATTAGGGTGGGTGTACATCGACTCGAACGATGGACCTCAGTCTTATCAGGACTGCGCTCTAACCAGCTGAGCTATACACCCATGGTGTTATACAGTTTTTCATCTGCAACAGAAACATATTTTATCATATCAGTGGTAAAAATACACAAATAAAAAATTTAGAGAGAAATGGAGATGTCTGACTGGGTTTCATCTAGCTTTACTTGAATGAGGCGTTTTTTTTCTGCGTTAGAGGTGCAGTCTCCTGATTCGTCACAGGTGCTTATTTCGCTATAAAAAACCTTTTTTTCTGCAGGTGGGAGCATTGCATAGATTTCGTATGTCCCTTGTGGAACTTCGAAGGTAAATTCATATATGAGTTTTTTTGCTTCGAAGACAAAATCAGTACAGCTTTCTTGTACTGTACGAACTTCTTTAGTGCAGACAATAACTACTTCAGTCTCGGTTGGGTTTGAAAGTGTTACAGAACCAGTTATTGTCCCAGTAGAGGTAGAAGCTCCTTGTACTTCGCCTGTATTGATTGTTGTTGCGGGAGTTGTTTGCTGATTCAGCTGTGTCTCTAAATTTGCAATTTGTTCCTGTTGCGATTCAATTTGAGATTCTAGAGTTCTTTTTTCAGTATCTGCTTTCCAGATATAAATGATAGAGGAAAAAACAATTACGAATACCAGTGTTAAGAAACTACCAGTTATTTTTGACATACTAAAATCTAGTATAGCACTGTTTTTAGAAGTTGGGAAATAAATGTATATTGCTGCTAGTCTATGCCAGGGTAAACGATTGGCGAATTGATTTTGAAACCCTTAGCCTTGGGTTGAACATTGTATCTAATGTGGCGAACAGAGCTCCAATATGGGTTTCAAGGTTTGAAGTGACTGCAATTTCTGTTTTGTATTCTTCTTGGAGTAATTCTAACAAGGCAAAAAATCCCATTGCTTCTAAAAGACTTTTTATTTCTAAGATATTTTTGTATTCTGTGACTTTTAGCAGCAATGCTTCAAGTTTTTCAGTGTTAGTTGACATATATTGATATATTTAGATTGCAATTATATCATTTAAAAACAAAAAAACCACCGAGTTATGGTGGTTTCTAATATGAGTTAAACATTTTTAGTTAAGAGAAAGACAAATTCTGGTGCAAACATGGTGATAGAGCCGACCTGGATATGGTGGTCTCAGGATTTTTGTTAGGTAATTCGTTTCGTATTGCTACAAAACGGGAATGGGAGGTCGTGATACTCCTACCCATCTCCTTAGAAAGGAGGTGATCCATCCGCACCTTCCAGTACGGATACCTTGTTACGACTTAGTCCTCATCGCCAACCTCGCCGTAGAAGAGCCCCCCCATTGCTGGTTAGGGTCATCCGCTTCGGGCGTTGCTGACTTTGCTGGCTTGACGGGCAGTGTGTACAAGGAGCGAGAACGTATTCACCGCAACCTGCTGATTTGCGATTACTACCGATTCCGGCTTCATGAGGGCGAATTGCAGCCCTCAATCCGAATTGAGGGGCCGTTTGTAGGATTGGCTCAGAGTTACCTCGTCGCTACCCATTGTCGGCTCCATTGTAGGATGTGTGTTGCCCCGGATGTAAGGGACATGCTGACTTGACGTCATCCTCTCCTTCCTCCCTAGTATAACTAGGGCAGTCTTCTGTGACACTTGTAACACAGAATAAGGGTTGCGCTCGTTACCACACTTAAGTGGACGTCTCACGACACGAGCTGACGACAGCCATGCATCACCTGTGTACCACTCTCGAAGAAGGCTATGTTTCCATAACCGTGCAGGTACATGTCAAATCCGGGTAAGGTTTTTCGCTTTGTATCGAATTAAACCACATGCTCCACCGGTTGTGCGCTCCCCCGTCAATTCCTTTGAG
>CAZZDG010000003.1:0-35746 GCA_964652415.1 uncultured Pseudomonadales bacterium
ATTATTGGAAAAACACTCCCACAAGTTACTTCAACTCTACTAACGCTTTCTTTAGTTTCTATGGTAGTTGTCATTGTAATTGATGCAATAAATCGCCCCGCACGACCAAATAAAAGAAATCCATTTTCATACATTATGCAACCACTCGAATTTTTAATGCTCCCACTGATTGGGTTTTTCTTCTCAGCACTACCAGGAATTGACGCACATACAAGATTGATGCTGGGAAAATATATTGAGTATAAGGTCACTGAAAAAGTTTAATTTTTAAGGTATACTTAAAAGGTGAAAACAATAACATCACTGTTTAAAAAAATAACTATATTTGACAGAGTATTAGATACACAAACTCCTCTTTTTCTATTACTTGTTTTAGTAGTATTTCTCCGAATCCCTAATTTATTCGAACCATATTGGTATGGTGACGAAGGCATTTACTTAACCATTGGTCAAAGTTTAAACAAAGGTGCAAAACTTTATACAGAAATAATCGATCATAAAACCCCACTCATTTATTACTTGGCTAGAGTACAAACTCAAATGAACTTTAGGTTACTAAATATTGCTTGGATGCTTGTCACAACAACAGCTTTTTATTACTTCGCAAAAAAACTACTAAAATCTGTTAAACTTACTACATTGGCGGGGTTGATTTTTGTATTACTCACAACTTTGCCTTGGCTAGAAGGCAATATTCCCAATGGCGAACTTTTTGTTTTAGGATTTGTGTTGGTCGGTTTTTTAATTCTTTCTAGCACCACATACTTCAAAGGTTTTCTCAACCAAAAGCCACAATCAAAAAAAAACCTGTTCCCACTTTTTTTATGTGGTTTTTTTGTAGGACTTGGAATTCTTACAAAAGTACCTTCAATTCTTGATTTAGGTGTCGCATTTAGTATTGCTTACTTTAGTTGGATAAACCTTTTCACCTTCAATGATTGGAAACATAATTTTAAACAACTTTTTATACTTATTCCTCAGGTTATAAGCATACTCGTAGGTGCACTCACACCAATTCTCGTTTCTATTCTTTATTTTATAAGCATTGGTTCTGGAAAAGACTACCTAGACTTTGGACTACTCTATAATTTTAGATATGCGGGGAGTTGGGGCTTACCATTTACTCATCCATTTTTAGTTCAAAGTTTTACACTTCCAGGAAAAGCTTTCTATCTAATTGCGCTTTTGTTACTCATTACCTTACTAAGAAAATACCTCAAACCCGCATTACAATTTATTTTGTTTTGGTTTGCGGCTGATCTCTTTGCATCTCTACTTTCAAATAGACCATACCCTCACTACTTCGTGCAACTAGTTCCTCCATTGGCTCTACTCATTGCCATTGGATGGCAGTATTTTATTGATTTATCTGGAGTTGAAAAATTACAATCACTACGCTTAAATTTACCGGAAACTTTGAAAAAAGTTATTCCACTTTCACTTTCTGCACTTGTCATTTTTCTCTTTGTTGCCGTTATGACCTTATTAGAGTTTAGGCCCTACCAAACTTTTTCATACTATAAAAATTGGTTTGCACTTGCTACCGGAAAAATCAGTAAAGAGGAGTATCGACAAACTTTCGACTCACTCATGCGAGATAACTACAAAGCAGCACCAATAATTAAAGCAACAGGTTCTCCCGATCTTTTTATTTGGGGAACAAACCCAGTACTTTATGCACTAACAGAAACTCAACCAACAGGAAGATTTACAGTTTCATTCCATATAAAAGATTTTGATGCATATGGTGAAACAATTCGTGATGTTGTAAAAAAACAACCAACATTTATAGTAGTAATGAAAAATGAAGATTATATTTTTGCTGAATTAAATAGTTACTTAGTTAACAACTATGTTCCAGATAACAGTAAATTTAATAATTTTGTGCTCTGGAAAAGAATGAATGCAAACAATAATTAGTACGCAAAAAGAACAAAATACAATTATTCCAAAAGAAATTCAAACTCCTATAACAGTTTCTTGGATTTTATTTTTTTTGTCTTTAGTTACTACAATTATTTTTTATTTTTTAGCACAACCAGAATTACCTCTCTTCTATACAGTTGCTACCAAACAAGATCAGCTCGCACCAAAATTACTTTTGTTCATTTTTCCAACAGTCTCTTTATTTATAAATGTTCTCCATTTTTTTATTTTTAGAATTCTACAAAAATACTCTGCAATCTTATTAAAACTTTTTGTGGGCACAACCATTGGATTACAAATATTGCTTGGTTTCGCACTATTTAGAATTATATTAATTACAACATAAATTATGCTAGCATTTATACTTACTTTTTTTGCAGCATCCCTCATCGCACCAGTTGTTATTACTTTTTATAAAAAAAATGGCTGGGTCGATGACCCTACAACCACAAAACATGCTAAAAAAACTCATGCGAAAAGTGTTCCTCGTGGCGGTGGACTCGTCATCTTTTTAAGTATAGTGTTAGGCGCACTCTTTTTCTTACATTTTGACAAACATTTAATTGCAATATTGTCAGGAGCATTAGTGCTCACAATAGTTGGAGTTCTTGATGATATATTTGATATTCACCCAATTGTAAGATTAGGCACCGGTTTACTAGCAACCTTAATTGTAGTTGGTTCTGGAATTGGAATTGCCTATGTAACTAATCCATTCGGACCTGGAGTTATTCATCTCAATCAACCGCAACTAGCATTTACTCTCCTTGGAGAACAACACACTGTTTGGATTTTAGCAGATATTTTTGCAGTGCTTTTTATTATGTGGAATATGAATATTGTGAATTGGTCAAAAGGTGTCGATGGTCAGATGCCGGGGTTTGTAAGCATTGCTCTCATTTTTGTAGGACTACTTTCTACTAAGTTTATTGATGACCCCACAACATTTAATACTTTATTACTTTCATTTATTACTGCAGGGTCGTTCGCAGGCCTGTTAATATGGAACTGGTACCCACAAAGAATTATGCCTGGATATGGTGCAGGCTCTCTAGCTGGATATTTTCTAGCCGTTCTAGCCATAATTTCTGGAGCGAAAGTTGCAACTGTCTTAATGGTATTGGGAATTCCAACTGCTGACGCAGTTTTTACAATCCTGAGAAGACTTCGAGCAGGTAAATCACCGTTATGGGGAGACAGAGGTCATTTGCACCACAAATTATTGGATGTTCTCGGTTGGGGAAGACGCAGAATAGCAGTTTTCTATTGGGGCACAAGCTTTTTGTTGGGGTTGTCATCATTGTATTTGAATACCACTGGAAAATTGATTACAATGGGGATAGTATTTGGGTTAGTATTTAGCTTCCTTATATGGGCAAAAATACACACAACAAAAAAATAATGAAGTTCACTACATCTACACTCTACTACATCATCAAAACAGCGCGACCAAAGCAATGGATTAAAAACCTTGCCTTATACGCAGCACTCATTTTTTCTGGTTTTTTCCTGTACAAACCAGCAGATGCACCCTCATACTTTGCAACAGTCTCATATGCTTTCTTTGTATTTTGTATTCTCACTTCAAGTATTTACTTTATGAATGATATTGTTGATTATGAAGCAGATAAGCAACACCCTTTTAAGAAAAAACGACCAATTGCTTCAGGTCATCTTTCAATAAAATATGCAAAATTCGTAGCCGTATTAGGTTTGATTGCCACTGCAGTTTTTTCTTATCAACTTTCCTTATTTTTTCAAATTTTAGCAATCTGCTACTTAGTTTTACAAATTTTTTACTCGAAGCTATTTAAGAACATCCCTATCCTCGATGTTGTATCAATTGCTACTGGATTCCTCATTAGAATTTATGCAGGAGCAGTTGTTGTTAATCTGCATATGAGCGTCTGGTTTTTACTTACTGTAATTTCAGCCTCTTTATTTTTGGCTGTAGGAAAACGACAAAGTGAGAGAACCTTACTTCTCGGAAAAAGTGGAGCTACCAACGAAGACTTTGAGCTAGCAACCAAAGAAACAATCGGCGCAACTCGTAAAACACTCAAACGATATAGTCAAAGACTGCTTGATCAATACACTAGTATGTTTGCCAATGCAACTTGGCTAACCTATGCAATTTTTGCATTTCAAAACGAGATTGATGCGCCACGTGCTCGAGTCGCTTCATTATATACATTTCTGCCTAAAGCGTTACATACACAAAAATTACTCATGATAACCATCCCTCTTGTTATTTTTGGAGTTATGCGATATCTACAACTGGTATATGAAAGCAACCAAGGAGAATCTCCAGAAAAAGTCTTACTAAAAGACAAACCGCTTCTACTCACTGTTTTTCTATTTGGAATACTCGTCATGGTTATAACATACGTCTTAACATAAATAATGAAAAGAGTTCCGTGAAAAATTCAGTTTTTGTAAAATACTATCCTCAATTTTTGTTACTCATTCTAGCCTTTACCTTTTTGACAAGAATGTATCGACTTCATATTCCCGAAGTGTATGTTTTCGATGAGGTCTATCATGCAGTCACTGCCAAACTCATGGTAGATGGTGATACCAGAGCCTATGAGTGGAATAATCCTCCTCCAGAACCAAACACTGCAGTTGACTGGCTACATCCTCCATATGCAAAACTAACACAGGCAGCAAGTATGGCAATTTTTGGGAAGAATTCATTTGGCTGGCGATTTAGCTCAGTCATTTTTGGGTGTTTGGTTGTGTTGGTAACAGCAAAAATTGCTGAAGCATTATTTAAAAATAAACAACTTGCATTACTTTCCGCATTTTTAATTTCTCTAGATGGTTTACTCTTTACAATGTCACGAATTGCTATGAATGATGTTCACGTTACTTTTTTTATTTTACTCAGCATGTGGCAGTACATTTTGTATGTAAACTCAAAGCGAAAAATAAAAAAATACTTGTTTTTGAGTAGTATCGCAGCAGGGTTTGCAATTGGAACAAAGTGGTCTGGTGTTTTTGCCATTGGATTTATCGGAATCGTCGAAACTATATATACAGTAAAAACTTTCTTTGGAAAAAGTAGCCTTACTTTTTTGATTCATCAAATTGGAATATTGCTTGTAACGTGTTTACTCATACCAGCACTTCTATACTTAGGCTCATATTCACAAATGTTCTTAATGGGAAAAGACTTTAATCACTTAGTAGAAATGCATAAGAATACATGGTGGTATCAAACTAACTTAACTGCAACCCATCCTGCTCAATCAAAACCAATTCAATGGTTCCTGAATACAAAACCAGTTTGGATTTCTGTTGATTATGCTTCAAGGGGGTTACGTGGCGATATCTATGCAATTGGAAATCCAGTATTATTTTGGCTGGGTGATATTGCACTTTTTGCCAGCTTAACAGTCTTAATCTTAAACAAACTCAAAAAAAAGAAACATCAACTCTCAAAAGATGCAACCACACTCGGATTGCTTTTGTTTGCTTATTCAATTGTTTGGATGCCTTGGCAGTTATCACCAAGAATTATGTTCTTTTATCACTATTTGCCTGCTGTTCCATTGCTGAGCATTACCCTTGCTTACTGGTTGATAAAAATTTGGAATACTCAAAAATTCAAGCTCTTGTCATTCTTGGCAATCGCACTTATTTTTGCATGCTTTGTAGTTTTGTACCCGCATTTAACACTAATAAAATTGCCTATTGAAGTTAAAGAAAATTTCTATTTTTTCTTTGATTTTTGGAGACAAAAATAGCTTAGTAGTATACAAAAAAAAGAACTTGTAATAGAATCAGTAAAAATACGCATGAAATGCTTACTTTTTACTACATATATGAAATATAGAAACAACAACTACTCATATCAAATTTCTCTCTTTATTTTTACAAATAACGGAGAATTTGTTGTGTGATGTTAAATTAATAATATAACAAAAACAGACAAGCTCTCCAAAAAAGGAGAGCTTTTTTTATTATGAAAAATCAAATTGAAACAACACCGATAATATCAATGCATGACATAGAAAATTTTCTTATGTATGTGGTAACTATTGTAAATAGTTATTCACCATCTATACCAACTAGTAACGATATTGAAAGTAAAATCAGGGAAAAATTAGAAAATGAAGGTACTATTTTAGATTTTCCAACTGGAAACCATAGATGGATCAAACATGATAATCCTGCTTCACCACATCATTATGCAGGAAGCTCTGTTTTATGGGCTGATACTCGCAAAGATAAAAAATCAGATACCTCAATGTCACCATGGGAAGGTGATTTATCTATAAGTAGAGTTATTAAAGATAAAAATTTTTGTGATGATACAGATACCTATATCGAGACGTCACAACAAACTGATAATAGACTTAGATTCTATCATTTTGTTGGGTTTCCAAAAGAAGAAGAAAAATCCATTGTCATCGCTAAAAATATGGCAGATGTGGTTGCGCAATATGGTGCAAAAAGTCAACAAAGATTGCATATGCATGCGGCCCGAGGCATATATCCTAATGACCCGCTAACTACTACAGAAAGACCACATGAAATATCTTCAGAAAATGTTCTCATTCAACGCATATTTGACCTAGGTGTTAAACATTCTTTAGAAAGATTCTCCAAAGAACTCAGTGGATTTGGGACTAGAAGGCAATACATTCAAAGAATTGGTAGTAATGGAGTTCCTATACAAAGAACCGTGTTTGAGTTTGATACATGGCACGCTGCTCTTGCAGCTACATATGAACTCAAACACTCTATATCACAGCATTGGTTAAAACATGCATATACAATTTGCTGATCGAATGTACTCTATGCAAAAAGTATTATCCTGCATACCAGTTTTTGCTATAGTCAAACCTTCTATAATGGACCAAAAATATATGAATTGCTCAACAAAATGGATTGTCATACCATTTTCATTGGAAATGCCATCTACTTTGCTTGGAGGAGTAATTTTAAATCGTATAAATGAAAAAAAATAATTAGACAATAATGTACAAATTGGAGTTTATCTTTTTTTAACTCCAGTAGTCTGGGTATTGCTTCATAAAGTTTTCTCTAGCTGATCCCTTAAGTTTTGGAATAAACGGCCTAAAATTTACCAATCTGTCTTGGTCTTTCCTGAAGGCTGATAATAATTTGGAAACATAGTGTTGTAAATCTTCAACCATGGATACATTTTCAATATAAAAATATTTTTTATTAACTCTGCTAGTATCATCTGTGGCAGCCCCAGAGCTTGAAGCGCTAGAACGTGCTGTAAAAGTACCAAGTTTTAGAAAAGCTTGAATAAATCCTTTATCATAGGAACCAGTATCAACAATCATTTCTAAAGGTAAAGATAAACTGTGCTTATTAAATGGCGTTGTATAAACAATTTTTTTTAACCTTTTGGTAGTTACAAAAGCAACACTTTTTTTCCATAACGCGCTAACCCACCACCACCCAATTGACATCTCAAGCGCTGCAATCGCTGTAACCAATAAATTTACACTTCCTGCTGGAAAACTAGGAATTAAGTTTACAAGGAATCCTGTAATTGTGTACCCAATAACAACCAAAATCAAAGCAATAGCAATCACAAACATACGTCTAAAGTGCAACATAATTTTATGTTCACGGGTTACGTATAAAATTTGCTCATCAGTAGCTTGCCCAGGGAATTTATATAAATAGGGGAACTCAAAATCTTCTACTTTAAAAATATCAGCTGTTTGTTCACTCATTTTGTTGTCCTTTTTAAACTTTCTCTATTATATCCGAATTTTCCAAAAACTTAAGCTCCCTAATTTCACGCATGACTTCCAAGATCAACTGCTTGAGGTCTAACACTGCTTTGTCAGAAATCGTAAATCTACGCGTTGTGTGTTTATCTTTATGAACTCCATCAGGTTCA
Source organism: uncultured Pseudomonadales bacterium (assembly GCA_964652415.1). Taxonomy (GTDB): domain Bacteria; phylum Patescibacteriota; class Microgenomatia; order UBA1400; family PJMF01; genus VFLK01. Next base: position 7,817 of record CAZZDG010000003.1, read on the forward strand.
ACAAAATCAAACTCAACTTGCTCAACAGAATAGTGAAAAGTTGGGTCTAACTCTGCTAGTAATTTATAAAATACCATTTGCCGTTGTAATCTACCTCGAATCGTCTGTGGCAACTCTAGTTCTCGCTCTGAATAACCACTTGTATTTGCTCCACCAATAATAACATTTTCTGATTTTGGGCCACCAGTTTTGTAATCAATGACTCGTACTGTCTTTGCTGCATCATTAAGTAAATCTACCCTATCAATTCTACCAGATAGCTGAATTTCTTGTTCCCCATCAAACAAAACAGTTTTGTTAAGCCTACCGCCAAAAAACTTTTCAACAAACAAAGGTGCCTTCTGTCGGTCAACATCACTCAAACTACTCAACACTGCGTCATAGTAGAAATCAAACACCTTTTTACCATGAGCTAATCTATCTATAAAATCATTTCCAGATAAAAATTCTTTTTGTAATGCATACTCAAAAAATTGCAATACACTTTCTTTTGGTAAATTAGTTCCACTCTTTTTCAATTCACCGTAGAATTGTTCAAGTGCATAATGAACTGCTGTACCAAATGAAAGTACGGGGGTTTTTGCCCTTGGTACCCGAAGTAGTGAATTAATCATAAACTCATGAGGATCTTCAAGGTAGTTGTTTAAAGCTGTCACAGATAACTGAAATTCAGACACCAGCTGTGTAAAAAATTCTCGCATCTGTTGTGTATATATTGCTTCGGAAACAGTTGAGCTTGTCAATAACTTCTCTAATAATTTTTCAGAATTCTCCAACAATTTCTTATTCTCTGAATCGGCCAACGGTATTGCTTTTTCACCTAATTCTGAAATAAACATTGAACCAAGTAAATCTTTCCCATCAGCTCGCATTTTTGAAAAAGTTAGGTACGCCTTCTTGCTGGCTCGAGTTAACGCCACATAAAAGAGTCTGCGATCATCTTCATTCTTTTCTTTTTTCTCAACATCAACAGTTCTTAAAATACTTTCTGGCAATGGCAGTAACTCGCGCGACCTTCCATTACCCCATTTTTTATCTACACACCCAATTACAAAAACGTACTGCCATTCTTTTCCTTTTGCGCTGTGTGCAGTAGAAAGAGCAACTCTGTTTTTAGTTAACTTAAAATCTTCAATCGGGATTTTAATATTGTGCTCGCGCATGACAGTGAGTCTTTGCAGAAATTGATCTAATCCAAACTGTCGATCAGCATTCACAAACTGTTTGACGACGCTATACAAAGAGTTGAGTGCAAACAAATGGTTTGTTTTTACAGTTTCCGTAAGAATAAAGTCACTAAAACCAAAACCATCCGGTTTTTTTTCTTCACCATCTTGTGTTACATCTGCATTATTTTTTGAAATGAGTAAACTAAACCATTCATGAAACAACATATTTTTGCTCAGGTTATACCAAGAAATTAACTTTTGTTTAAAAGTTACAGCTTGTTGAAACTCAACTTGAGTCAAACCATAATTTTCTGCTATATCAATAAAATCGAATTCTAAAACCTCACCAATTGTTTTGTGTATCTTTCCAGCAATTCGAGCTAGCTTATACACCATAACTCTGTCCAAGCCAACCCAACTATACTGCATAACTTCAAATAATTTAAGCGTGTCTGAACCCAATGCAACTTCTTGCATTGCTTGTAAAAAATGAAGCAATTGGATAATAAGCAAGTCTTCTAAAACAGAACCACCGATTGAAAGTTCAAAAGGTATCTCCCACTTTGTGAAAATTTCTTGTAATGCTTGTGCCTCTTTGTTGTTCCGATACAAAACTGCAATTTCTTCTAATAACACACCATTCTTTTGTAACTTTTTTATTTCTTCAGCCACAAAAAGTAATTCAACTGTTTCACTTTCAGCCTGGTATGTTGTAATAAAACTGTCAACTCCTTTTGCAGAAACCAGTTTTTGCGTCAGTGCTTTTGATAACTGACCACCACCAGAAAAATCTAAACTATTATGAGAAATCAATTCGTGTGCAGCATCATATAACTCTTGATAACATCTGTACCCAGTTTTGAGTGTAATAATTTGAGTTTCTGAGTACCGTGAAACAAACTCAAGCATATTTTCTGTAGACGCCCCTTGAAATCTAAAAACAGATTGGTGTGGATCACCAACAACAAAAATATTAGGATTTTCGTCCCAAAATGAACCCAATAATTCTACAATTTTATTTTGGCTTGCATTAGTATCCTGATATTCATCAACTAAAATATATTGAAATCGCTCCTGATAATCTAGGAGCAACTCTTCATCAGATTCAAATGCCTGAACCACAAAAATAATCATGTCATCAAAGTCATAACGCTTACGCTTTTGCAACTCTGCTGAGTATTTTGTGAACACTGTGTGTAGTTCTTTTTGTTTCGCTAGATTTTTTGCTTTTTGTAATAGTGAGGCAGAAAGTTTCGTCTTGGATTTTTTGCCACTGTTTGCTTTTGCATTTTGATCTTCCCAGTACTCAATTGTTTCTTGTTCTAATTCCAATTTTTCTGATTCTAAAATCTCTGCAAATTTTTCTGGATTTACATATTCTCTTTTTAACTCTGAAATTCTTTTAATCACTTCTTCTAAATAATGTAACGGACTGCCCAGAGGTTTCAGATCTTTTAAGTTCGAGTTTAATAGTAAATACTCAAAAATTTCAAATCGCTCAAAATTTGAAAGTGGTTCGCTCCCTTTTTTTATAGGAAATTTTTCTGGATAATTAATAATAACTTCACTAGCAAAGCCATGAAACGTCATAATGTTGACATAATAGCCTTGTGTGCCAATCAAAGAGACAATCCGCTGTCGCATATTTTGCGCAGCAGCATCGGTAAAAGTAAGGGCGAGAATATTTTGCGGATTTTGGTCAGTTTCTAAAAGAATTTTTGCAACACGTGTCGCAAGCACTTGGGTCTTACCAGTCCCAGGACCTGCCATAACCATGACTGGACCATCAATTGTATCAACAGCCTTTTTTTGTTCAGGGTTGAGTTTGTTATAGGCGGTAGTGAAGTTTTGGTTTTCCTGCATTACTGAGTCTTATGATATTTTAAGTTTTCGCGCTACAATTTGAATGACACTACTTGCTACCGGATCAACAATTTCTCCAGTATCTATCATTTGTAAAGCTTCTAAAATTGGAATAAAGCGCTTTTCTTCCACAAATTCATTAGTATCTGAAACGTCTTCGTTCGGCAACTTTACGAAGTTAACTTTAGCAAAAAAAATGGTTTCTTTTTCTGAGGAACCACTACTTAATGGATAAAATTCTATTAATTTCTCAATTGAAACAACTTCAACTCCAGTTTCTTCTCTGAGCTCACGAACTGCTGACTCTTCTGGATCCGTCCCGTCGATTGCTCCTCCTGGAATACCCCATTCCATTTTACCTATTGGATATCTATATTGTTTAATAAGTAAAATCTCTTTACTAGCATTTACCACTGCAACTCCCGCACCGTCACTTCGACGCATATACCCGTAAATACCTTCTTGACCATTTGGAAATTCTATATCATCTTCAAAGACTTCCATCCATTTGTTTTTATAGACACTCTGGGAACTAAGTTTTTTAAACATATGCTTTATTCTAATTCATCTAACCCATCATCCAACTCCAACTGCGCAATTCCCGGCAAACTTCCCCCGATAATTCCTTGCAAATCACCGTACATATTGGAAGTACTCATAATAACTTTCTCAATTTCTTTCTCGCGTTTACTCCAAATTCTGCTAAACGATCTTTTCTCTGTTTCCAAATCTTCTTTCATACTCACAAACGCCATCACAATATTTTCTACCCGGTTTTTAAACTGAGCTCCAGATAAATATTTATACAGCATATCCATTTTTTCATCTCGCCCTACCAAAGATTGCTTTACTTTAGCAACTTCTACCAACTGAATTCGCAAAGCATTCACCAAAGGGATAATATGTGGGTAAGAAACCACCCAGACACCATTTTTTAAACCAAAACCCTTAATATCATCAGGAAGTACTTGCGTAACCAAAATTGCAATATCCGCTTTGACTAAACCCTGATCACTCTTGAGTTTAGAAATCCACCCATCACTAAATGCCTTAGTATTTTTTGATTCCCAAATTATTGTTCCGGAATGTGTCCCAATTTTTGCATTCACTTTTTGCACTAAATCCGCACCTTTTGCTCCAGTTGCCACATCACTAATTTCATCAGTTACAAAAGTATGTGCCAACAACTCTCGCAAGTCGTTTTCTTGAACCTCACCTTGAATCTGCATAGAACCTTGCTCAGCTTTTCGCTTCAAATCACCAATTTGAGCGCGCATCTGTTCAAGCTGCTTATCCTTTTCTTGCAATTTCAAGCGTTGCGCTTCAGCCTCTTCTTTTTTAGTATCTGCAACTATTTTGCTTCGCTCTTCATCAAGTTTTCGAGCCATTTCTAGCTCAATTCTCTTTTCTTTTTCTTCTAATTCACGTGATTTTTTCCTCAATTCAAGTTCGTGCTTTTCAGACTCTTCTAACTTTTTTGAATTTTCTCTTAACTGTTCCTGTAACTCAGCAAGTTCTTTTTCTTTTTGTTTCTGTAGTTCGCCAGTTTCTTTTTCAACCTTCTCTTGAGCATGTTTTTGAGCGACAAGCCACAATTTCTTTTTTTCTGCTTCAAGTTGAGTTCCATATTCTTTTTTTTGTTGTTCAAGTTTGTCTTTGAGTTTGTGCTCAACTTCTTGCGAGAGTGCTTGTGTTAGAGGAATTTGTTCTCCACAGTTTGGACAAGTAATAGTTTGATCTGGCATAATTATTCTTTATTTTTTGTCTTTCAACTTTCTAATTTGAACATCAAGCTGTCGTCCCTTTTGTTGATATATTTTGTTGAGTGGCTCTGGACTAGCAAACTCCTTCTTGAGGAGATTTTTTCGATCGACTGCGGCTTTCAGAAGCGCTTGGTTCATTCCTAACGCTCTTTTTTGCCCAAAAGAAGTTGGCTTTACAACTCTACTGATCCCCAATGGTTTAAAAAATTTCATTCCTCTTTCTTTGCCTCTAAAATAAGAACATCATTATCTGTCAGTGCCACAAAAATAATTGCATGATTGAGATAGTAGTCTACAACTGAGTTTATTTTCTGAGATTCTGGATGATCTGATCGAAAATGAGGAGCAACGCTAAAATCAATCAACCCTAGACCTTGGGTTATTCTCTGTTTTTGATATTTTTCGGGATTTATCTCAGGATCATCAACAAGCTCTAACCCATCCAAGCTTGGACTTAAGACACACATGCCTGCACTAAATCCAGCATAAACAAAGTCGTCCCTCAAAGCTAATTCATTCAAAATTATGTCAAAACCACTTTCTTGAAATGCACGCCTTAAGACAAAGACATTTCCACCACGAACATACACAGCATTGAATTGCTCTATTTTTTGCCTGAGCTCCTGTTGTTTGCCAAAATATTCGCGTAAATCAACCTGCTCAACTTCTAAACCTAAGCCTTCGATATCTCTTTTATCTCTTTGCACTGATTTTGTCAGCTCAAAGTAGTTATTAGTAAAATCAAGAGCATTAGTAATCAAAGCAACTTTTTTGTTTTTTGTAACAGAAATCAATAAATTCTTAAATTTTTCTGGATATTCTCCTAATCGGTATGATGCGAGGTAAAGCTTCATAGCAACAGCATAACAAAACAGGTAAAAAACTCAACTGCAATAGTGCTACAGTTTATGTAAGAAAAGGATAGTAGTATTTACTCAGAAAAACAAAACTGCATATGGTTATTTTGAAAAAAGTTTGCTTTACTTACTTGTAATCAAAAAACCCAAAGAAAGTTTTGTAACAAAGTATCAGTATATATAACAAAAGCAAGGAACATATGACAAAAAAAGCTCAAACACAAAATCCTGTAGAAAACACTAGCGAACAATCAGCTAAACAACAAGCTGTTGCAATTGCAATGCAACAAATTGAAAAAGAATTTGGCAAAGGTTCTGTCATGAAAATGGGTGATTCAATGCGTAATATGGCAACAGTTCCTGTCGTTTCAACCGGATCTTTAGCCTTAAATCTCGCACTTGGCATCGGAGGATTTCCAAAGGGTAGAATTCTCGAAATCTATGGACCAGAAGCATCTGGTAAAACAACTCTTTGTTTACACGCCATTGCAAATGTACAAAAAGCTGGTGGAGTTGCCGCATTTATTGACGTTGAACATGCACTTGATCCACAGAGAGCAGAAAAGATTGGCGTCAATCTCGATGAATTATTAATTTCTCAACCAGACTATGGTGAACAAGCACTTGAAATTGCTGAAAAGCTGATACGTTCTGGTGGTGTTGAAATTGTCATCATCGACTCTGTTGCAGCATTGGTTCCAAAATCAGAAATTGAGGGTGAAATGGGCGATCACCAGATGGGAACTCAAGCTAGACTTATGTCTCAAGCAATGAGAAAACTCACTGGAGCAATTAGTAAAACTAAAACCTTAGTTATTTTCACTAACCAAATCCGTCACAAAATTGGCGTCATGTTCGGTTCTCCAGAAACAACCACTGGGGGCAATGCACTTAAGTTCTATGCCTCTATGAGATTAGACATTAGAAAAATTGGCAACATTCAAGAAGGTGATGCAATTGTTGGCAGTCGCCACAGAGTAAAAGTTAAAAAGAATAAACTAGCTCCTCCATTTCAAGAGGCAGAGTTTGACATGGATGCAAACGGAATTTCTATGACTGGAGATGTCGTTGACATCGGTGTTAAAGAAAATGTCATTCAAAAAGCTGGTAGTTTCTTTAAGTATAATGGTGAAGTTATCGCTCAGGGTCGTGAAGCTACTAAGGCATACTTAGAAGAAAACCCAAATATAATGAAAAAGATGCAAAAAGAAATTTGGGATTCAATTAAAAAAGAAAACAAAATTGACGAACCAAAAGAAGAATAAAAAGTAACAAGAAATGGCAGTCCCACCCCGAGTACACTCGAGGTGTGATAGTTTATTCTCATTGACTTAACTTGTTTTTGAGAGTACAATGCGAAGGTATGCTCAGATCTCTAAAATAGAGAGGGAAGCAAACAGACTAAAGTATTTTGAAATTATTACAAGAATAGTACATAATGAGTAACAGAAGATATATAGAGAACGATAAGTTACCACAGTAAATCACTGCTGGGTGTTGTCGTGCAACTCAAATAGTTACTTTTAATTTTCTCAATACATAAGGATGTTTCCCCCACTACTGATCAAAGCAGTTAATAATTACGTATATTTGAAAAAGTAAGGAACATATGTCATTTTTTGGAAATCTATCAACACTGTTTGCACCACAACAGGCTGCAAAACAACAACAAAGGCAACAAGCACAACAACAAACAGGTAAACAAGCTCCAGTTGTTCATCCTGCACCAAAAGTTGCTATTAACAAACAACAGAAAAAACAAAAAAAACAGCAGCTAAAACCACAAGAAGTCAAAACTCAACTGGTCATCCCTGAAAACATCCAGCAAATCAAAAGAGATGCTGAAGCAAAAGCAAGAGAGATTATTGTCGAAGCAAAATCTGAAGCACTACAACTGAGAAGCAAAGCTGAACTCGAACAACGAGAACTTGCAAGACAGCTAGAACAACAACAAAGAAGTTTACAAGCTAAACTCGACCGTATCGACGAAAGACTTGAAGTCATCGGCACAAAAGAAGAACAACTTGAAAAGAAACGCTTTGAAATTGCTGAGCTCAAGCAAGATGTCGAAAAAGAAAAAGAAGGTGTACTCAAACAACTAGAAAAAGTTTCAACCCTCACCAGAGATGAAGCAAAAGATTTACTCCTACAACGTCTTGAAAAGAAACTCAGTCAAGAAATGGCTCTGTTAATTAGACAAAAGGAAGAAGAAGCACATGCAGAAGCTGATGATAAAGTTAAAGAAATTTTAATCGATGCTATGAAACATGGCGCAACAGATTATGTACCTGAGTACACAATCTCAGTGGTAACTCTTCCTTCTGAAGATACTAAGGGCAAAATCATTGGTAAATCAGGAAGAAATATCAATGCTTTTGAAAGAAGAACAGGTGTTGATGTCGACTTGGACGTCTCCCCAACTGAAGTTCGTCTCTCCTGCTTTAATCCAGTTCGCAGAGAAATCGCAAGAATTTCCCTTGAACGCTTAATCAAAGACGGTCGTATTCAACCAACCAGAATTGAGGAAGTTGTTGATAAAGTCGAAAAAGAAATGGATAAAACCACACTCGAAGCAGGTAAAAAACTCTGTCACGATGTTGGAATTTATAACTTGCCAATAGACCTTATGAAAATGCTAGGAAAATTTAAATTTAGATTCTCTTATGGTCAGAACTTAATTGCCCATACACTTGAAGAAACAAAAATTGGAATCAAAATTGCCCATGAGCTCAACCTTGATGTAAATGTCGTTAAACTTGGTTGTTTGCTACATGATATTGGTAAAGTTTCTGAAGAAGTAGAAGGTTCACACGTTGAACTTGGTATTAAAATTGCCAAACGATACGGCATCTCACAACCAGTGATTGATTGTATTGCACAACATCACGAAGATGAACCATTTACTGGTCCAGAACAAATGGCTGTGTACATTGCTGATGCGATCTCGGGTGCAAGACCTGGTGCTCGCTATGAAAACTACGATGAATATGTACAAAGATTACAAAAACTTGAAGAAATTGCCATGCAATATAAAGAAGTAAAGCAAGCATATGCAATCCAAGCAGGTCGCGAAATTCGCGTGCTTCTTGAACCAGAACAATCTAAAGATGATGATGTAAAGAACTTGAGCCTTAAAATCAGAGATGAAATTAAAGAAAAAGTTACCTACCCAGGTACAGTCACTGTTACCGTCATTAGAGAAACCCGTGGATCTGAGGTGGCTAAATAGTGTACAATTTTGAAAGAGATAGTTATGAATAACTTTTGGTTAATCGCACAAGCAGTTTTATCAGTACTCATTATCACAGCCGTGCTCTTACAGGCCCAGGGTGGTGGAATTGGTCCGGCATTTGGTGGTGGTGGTGAAAACTACCATACTAGACGTGGTTTGGAAAAAGTACTGTTTAATGCAACAATTGTACTAATTGCATTGTTCGCAATCGTATCTATTGGATCACTGATAACTAAATAACTCGTAAGTACACGAAAGCTTAGATGAGAAGATTGTATTGGTATTTAACAACATATGCCAAAAAACATGGACTGATTTTTGTTGCATCAATTGTTTTTGCTATAGCAATTTTTTCATTCATAGTCCCCTCACTCATATCTTTTTTAGAAAATAAAAAAACACACCATGTTGGTTTGATTGGTGATTATAATATTGACACACTCCCCAGAGAGGTAACAGAAAAACTCAGTGCCGGATTAACAACTATTGCTAATGATGGTACAGTTGAGCCTTTGCTCGCTGGCCGATGGAGTGCTGAACAAGATGGAAAAACATATCGTTTTATCTTGAAAGATTCCATCTATTATACTGACGGTCGCGTACTTACTACTGCAGATATTAACTACAACTTTCCAAATGTAGAAACCATCATAACTCCGAATGATATTGTATTTAAACTGCCAGATTCCTTTGCTCCTTTTCCTGTGGCAGTATCCCAACCAATCTTAAGAAAAGAAGAACAACCGTATAAAATGATTTTGACTAGACCAACACTTATTGGCGTAGGACCCTACACTTTAGTAGATTACTCAAAAATTGGTAATAGAATTTCAGAAGTCATTTTGGAAAGCAGAGAGGATAAATACATTTACAAGTTCTACCTAACAGAAAAAGATGCTGTAACAGCTTTTAAACATGGTGAAATTGACATACTTCCTGAGTTATCTCAAGCATTCGATATTGGCGAATGGAAAACAGTAAAAATTGAAAAAAATATCGATTTTAGTAAATACTTAGCTGTATTCTTTAACATGCGAGAACCAAAATTTACAAAAAATCTCAGACAAGCACTTTCTTACGCTGTAGCAAAACCAAGTGATGACTCAAGAGCAATTGGACCAATAAATCCTGAATCATGGGCATATCTACCCGCTCTAAAATCATATGAAAAAAATATTGAAAGAGGTATTGAAAGAATATTAGATGAGCCACCACAAGAGAAATTAGAACTCAACTTAACTACAACATCAACATATCAAGAACTTGCTGAAGAGCTAATTAAACAATGGGAAGAATTTGGCGAGCAAGCATTCACTTCTTGCCAAACGTCAAATAAAATTACTGACAAATCGGTATGCGAGAATATGAAATTGAAGGTAAGTTTGAAGATCACCAACTTTCCTGATGTGAGTAACTATGAAATGCTTCTAATTGGACAAGAATCCCCTGCTGACCCAGATCAATATCAGTTATGGCATTCAGGCGAAAGCACCAACTTTTCTGGATATAAAAACACTCGTATTGATAATTTGTTAGAAAAAGGTCGTCAAACAACTGAGTTCCAAGAGAGAAAAGAGATTTATCAAGAATTTCAACAATTTTTCTTAGAAGATGCTCCAGCAATTTTTATCAAACATTTAGATACCTACACAGTTAGTCGCTAAAAATTAAAAGTTTAGGATTCTTCAGGAATTACGAGCCAAAGCAACACATAAGGAACAATTCCAGGTAATCCGCCCGGCATAAGTAATAATACCCAAAAAACACGCACTAAAGTAACATCAATATCAAAGTAGTTTGCAAGCCCTTGGGCAACTCCACCAATTTTTTTACCTTCTTTTGGTAGCAGAAGTCTCTTATTTTTTAAATTTTTCATAATGGCTCTATTATATACCAGTGCAACCTAAGGTCTATAAATGTCGCATTTTTTTGCGTATAAACTCAAACGCAGCAGTAACTGTATATTTTGCTGACAAAGGGATATCATGAGCATGTAGATACTCAACAGGTGTACCACCAAAACCTGTTTTGAACATTGTTACTCCCGCAAAACGGTGGTTAATTGCACCTTCTGGTGCAATACCCCAAAAATTATAATGAACACAGCCACGTTTTTTTGCCTCTAAAATTGCTGCCCACTGGCATGCATAACTCCCTGGTAATTTACCATTTTCTTCTGTAGAAATTCCATAGTGATACACCGCTTCACCATTATAGAATATAATAAATGCTGAAGCCAAAAGTTTACCCTCATAATACGAATGAAATAAAGAAACTTGGTTATCTTGCGCAAAAGCTTTAAATTGTTCATGTAAAAAATCATAAGAAAAGGGAACAAAACCGTGACGGTTGGCTAAAACAACTTGATTGTCATAAAATGCTTTTATCTCATCCGGGTTACTAGTTTGTGTAACAACAATACCAAGCTCAATTGCCTTACGTATTGCAGAGCGATGGTTTTTTCTCATTTGAGCTAATAATAATTCTTCTGTTTGAGCAAGATTTAGTTGCAAAGTCAAATCTGCAGTTAAGTGCATTTGTGAAGCTCTTGCGCCTATGCGAGCCACTCTTTCGCTTAATTCACCACTCTCCAACTCTTGAGGTCTAAATCTAATAAAATCGACTTTTTGTTCTTGCGCAATACCTTTTATTTGCGCGAATGCATACTCAAATAACTCAGAATTCTGCCAATCCATAATCGGACCACCAGCAATTGTAATATAGTTTCCTCGTTTTGCCTTTTCAACAATCAATAACGCTAAACCTGCAACCTGTTGCTCATCTTGAAACAGAAGTCGTACAACGGTTTTCCCTAAGCCTTCATGAAAAACACCCCAGTTCCACGACTGTAAAAAATTAGCTTCAGGAAATTGTGTAATGGCTTTTTCCCAAGTTTCTTTACTCGCTGTTGTTACTGTAGTTAAGTTCATGATAGAGAATCCTCAAGGAGTATTTTACAAATCTTCTGTACTTTTTTAAGCGTCATCTCTCGATGTGTTGGTAAATTCAAAACTTGTTCAGCTAATCTCTCAGCATTTGGGCAACTTCCTTCAACATACTTCGTTGCATATCCAAAATTGCCGCAATCTACAGCACGGCGATACCATCGATCAGAAACATATACTTTATTTTTCTTTAACACTCTAACTAATTTTTCAACTTGAGCACTGTTTTTACAACAAATACTTAACCGTAAATTACTTGAACGCTGTAGCTCACTTTCTGTAATTAAAACTTGCAAGTCACTTCCTGCTAAAAGTCTCGAGTATTCTTTAGCCATGCTCAACCGGTGCTCTAACTGCCGTTCTAAGTTATGAAACTGGAATAAAGCTAAACCTGCATATGCTGGGTGCATCCATGTCATTTTGTCGGTCTTACTTTTAATAGGATTACTCAATAAACCAAAAGCTTTGCTAATCATCAAAACAACTTTCCCCAAGCCTATATGATGAGTCTTGCGAATAAGAGAAGTTATATCAGGATATAGTAAATCCTCATATACAAACGAGAATGGAGTTTTACCAATCATGGTTTTTACGTAAAATAACCGTTCTGCTTGTTCAGGATTTAAATTCTGAAATAAAACCGATCCACCAGAAACTGCATCAACTATTTTATCTCTTCCAAAAGAAAAAATGACAGCATCAGCTCTACTGCCGAGTATTAAACCATCCTCATCAACTCCACCAATACCCTGAGCAAGGTCCTCAATAAATAGTATCCCTTCTGCATGACACCATTTTTGTATGGCAACACTATCAGCAGAAATCCCTAAACTATGTTGTACTAGCACCGCTTTAGCCTTTGGATACTTTTTAAAAGTTGCTGAGATGCTCGCAACCGTAAGATTCGTACCGATATCACCTATATCTGTGTATACAGGTTGCATTTTTGCCCGTTTTATTCCCTCCTCAATTGCATAACAAGTAAATGCTTGTGTAATAATTTCACTCCCGGGCTCTAATAAAACACGGAGGCAGGCCTCAATAGCATCACGACCTTTGTATAAACTTAAAACAGTCGCTTCGTTTCTGTTGCTTGCAAATGTGTCAATTAAGTATTTTTCTAATGTTAACAAATTAGATTTTGGTGCATAAAAGATACTTCTTAAACTCAGCGAGACAAACTGCAGTGAATAATTAGAACCTAAACTATTGAAAATTGATTGCATAATTACTTATTGTATATACTTTTTTGTCCATGAAGGCATCCTGCCCTCAATAATAATAAGATCACTTGATTCTAAATTTGAGACAACTTCAGCCAGTTGTTCACTTTCAGTGAGCAACTCCGAATCAAAAACTTCAATAAATTCTTGCTTACCAGATTCGCCGAGAAATACTACTTGGTCAAACACTTTTTGTGCTTGTCTTGCTAATTTCAAATGAATTTCTTTTGAATCATTCCCCAAATCAACAATACCTGGTGTAATCAAAACTTTCTTTTGAGCACTCATAGATTTTGCCAATGAAATAATCGCACTAAATCCTTTTGGGTTACTTGTATCACCGTCATCAACAACTCGTACCCCACTGGCTAAAGCATATATGAGAACAAACTTTTCATTAGGAATAAATGACTCGATTGCAGCAATAATTTCTGGTTTTGTCATCTTAAAACGCAAGGCTGTAACAATCACTAAGTGAATAGCTTCAATATACTGCTCGCCAATAATCTGTGTCTTAACTGGGGTATCATCCCAGCTAAATTGCAATTTGCCTTCAGAATTTAAACAAACTTTTTCTATTTTTACTTTTTCATAGTATTTATTCACACCAACCAGCTGAGCCCTATTCTGGTCACTTCCTGCTTCATAAATTCGCCGTGTTTGAGGATCATACAGATTGCAAATCACGACTGCCTTTTTTGGCAAACTGGCAACAAGCTCTGCCTTTGCTGAAATAATTTCTTCCAAACTACCAAACAACCCCACATGTTGTTTTGTCAAACCAGTAATCAAAGCTAGTTGAGGCTGAATCCACTTTGCAAGTTCCCCGATTTCACCTTTTTTGTATGCAGCATACTCAATAATTGCAATTTCTTCACCCTTATACCCTCTGACAACACTATTCGCCACAGAATATTTAGTATTATACGATTTTGGTGTCATGAAAACTGAATGTTTTTTTTCTAATACATGAGCTAACAACATTTTTGTTGATGTCTTACCATAGCTTCCGGTTATACCAATTACTGTAGGTTTGTGTGCTTGAATAAGCTTTTGTGCTTGCAATAAACGTTTGTAAGTCTGGATATACGCAAGTACTGTAGTTGGCAGAGCACTCATTAATGCAAAAAGTGGAATTGTAATGAGATACACCAGCATAACTGTAAGAATCATAAGGAACGTGTACCAAAGTGGGTATGGATACCAATTCAATAAATATGTAACTCCTAAAGAGATTCCCACTTTGAAATAAATAATAGTCAAAATAACAAAAATCAATGCTAATAATAGGGAACGAGGTGTCAATTTTGGACGCTTTAATCCTGTTCTAGTAAAATCTTGCTTTTGAGGAAAAAATCTCAACAATTCTTGCACACCCTCTGCCGAAAGTAAGAATAAGAATATCCTATCAAATCTATACTCTTTTTGTTGCAAAATACCAAACCATCGTAATGACCTGATAAAAAATGAGGTTGCAAAAAGGAGTACTGCTAGTGTTGTCTTCATTTCAAAAATTCTCCAATAACATTTGCAGTTTCAGCTGGATGGGTGAATTGGGGAGAATGCCTCGCGCCCTCAACTACAGAAAGCTGACTATTTGGTATGAGATCTAACATTTTTTGCGCATGTTTAAAAGGAGTTACTCTGTCTTCTGCACCCCAAACTATCTTTGTTGGGCATTGAATTTTTGGTAAATCTTCTAAAATCTCATCATCAAGTACTTTTGACATTGTTCTCCTCAATAATGGTGGCGCATTTTTATAATCACCTTCTCGAGCAAGTTTGTATAATAAATCTCTTAGAATCGTGGCCTGAAATAGTATTTTGCCAATTTTTGCTAAAAATAAAAATACTGCTCTTTTAACAACTTGTTTGAAAGCCATATCTCGAATTCCTGCACTATCTAAAAGTACTAATTTTGAAACGAGCTGAGGATTTTGCGCTGTAAATCTTGCCGCAATTTGCCCTCCAAAAGAATGACCCAACAACAGTACCTTGCCACTTTCAGTTGATTTTTTAATTTCTTTGCCTACCCACGCAACAAAATCATCTAAATCCCAAACTTCATTGAGTGGTGCCGAAAGCCCTGGAATTTTTAAAAAAATCACACTCAACTCATCATGGTTTTTCTTGAGTTTTTCAATAAAAGGTTGCCACACCTCTTCATTCAAGTTACCACTTCGAACTGCCCACCCATGCAAAATATATACCGTATTTTTCATATTTGATTCACTCTAGTATCTCAAGAGAAACCCAAAGATTCAAGACTTGATCCTAATAGTTGCAACTTCACTATATACCCTTATACTAATATGATTATGAAACCAAATTACAAATACCTTACATTTATTGCTGTTATAATTACCTCTGCAAGCATTTTATCTGGATGCACTGATCCTGCAAAAAAAAGTGATCAAAAGATTAATTTAACCGACTCAAAAATCACAACTCAAGAAACAAATAATACAAATACAGAAAGGCCAAACACAATGCCAGAAATAACGTATAAAGCACTAGAAGATTTCAAAAAAATTGAGGCAAAACAAGCAGTTTTTGAGACTACAAAAGGCACCTTAGTCATGGACTTGTATCGCGAACAAGCTCCACTCACTACTGCAAACTTCCTTGATCTTATTGACAGCGGTTTCTATGATGGCATTATTTTTCACCGAGTTATTCCAGGCTTCATGGCTCAAGTTGGTGATCCATTTACCAAAGACCCAACAAAAACTGAAGCACAATGGGGAATGGGAGGACCAACCTACAGAATAATGGACGAGTTTCATCCTGAGTTAAAACATGATACTCCAGGCATACTATCTATGGCAAACGCAGGTCCAAACACTGGAGGTAGCCAAATTTTCATTACCTACGAACCAACACCACATCTAGACGGCAAACATGCTGTTTTTGGAAAACTAGTTGAGGGTATGGAAGTGTTAGAGTCTATCACCAAAGGCGACAAAATCATTAAAGCCTCATATAGATAACATATGAAAAAATCCACTATCAGTATTGTAGGTCTGATTTTAGTCAGCATACTACTGATTGGTGCGACTATTTTTCAAAATATTACTACATTGAGTACTTTTTCTAATGCGTTTGTTTCACTTTCTAGTGCAAACTCAAACTCAGATAAAATTATTTTTGATCTTTCAATTGTATCTCAGTTAACAACTGTAATTGATTCTGTGGCAAAAGCAAAACTCACTACACTCTTCTTACCCAAAGATCAAAGAGAACTTCTTGGGAATATAAAAAAAATCACTCCAGAAATACAAACTGTGTTGCATGAACTATCCGAGGGAGAACAACGCTGGATTTTACTATTCCAAAATAGCAATGAAATTCGAGCGACAGGCGGTTTTATGGGATCATATGCACTTATTGAATTAAATCAAGGTAAAATAACTCAAATAAATATTGAAGATATATATGATGCGGATGGTCAATTTAGCGGATACTTTGATGCGCCAAGTGGCGTCTCACATTATCTAAGTGGAGGGAAAGGACTTCGTCTTCCTGACGCAAATTGGAACCTCGATACTAAAAAAAGTGCTGAACAAATTTTACCATTTTTTGCCCTTGGAAATAAACAAAATATTAAAGGAATCATTTTTGTTAACTTAGAATTTGCAAGAAAATTACTCTCCTTCCTTGGCCCACTTGAATTAACTGACTACAACACAATTATCACAGAAGAAAATATTGACGAAGTACTCAGATCTAGAAGAGATGATTTCTTTCCCGGAAGTATGCAAAAAAAACACATGCTTTCTTTATTGCTCACTCAAGTAAGAATCCAAATACTCAAACTTGAACCAAAACAGTTTATGTCATTACTCACTCTAACTGCAGAAGAAATTCAAAAACATAATTTACAGTTTTATTCTAACAATCCTGTGATCGATACTATTTTCTCGGGGCACAATATGAGACAAACAATTAACATTCCAGAAAGTTCTGAGTACATCTACCTTGTTGAATCTAACGTAGGAATAAATAAAGCAAACAAAGGAATTACCAGAGAAGTTACTATCAATAAAAAAGATGCAAATCGAACTGTCATTATTTCCTTTACAAACAAAAATAAAAAGCCAACAATTTCAAAACTAACCGCACTTACTGAACTTGAATCACCACAAACAGTTAATGCCACTGCGACAGAGTCGAACACAATTACACACCTAGCGTACATTAATTACCAAAGAATTCTCGTTCCAAAAAACTGGGAACTAACCACTGTAGAATACAAGAACAACAAGATTGCCGAAATAGACAAAGAAGTCATTACATACAATGATACGGAATTTAACCAAATAGGTTTTCTTGTTGTCTTACATGAAGAAGAACAAGCAAACCTTATAATATCGTTCACTACTCCAGAAGATTTTGACCAAATTTTCATCCAAAAACAACCTGGTTTACCTACAACAAAGTATATTCTAGAGTATAATCAGAAGCAGTCTATTACGGAGATAGAAAAAAACTCAGTGGTTAATTACCCATAAACATATACTATGATACTTGATAAAGATGATGCCATTATTTTAGAACAAGCTGCAGAATATCTGACTGCAGTTTCTATCACAGAAATCGAGTCTCAACTCAAAGAAAAAGAGCAACTCACATACGAAGCAAACTTTTGGCAATCTAGTAGTGCTCAAAAAGTAATGAAAGAAGTTTCATTGCTCAAAGAAAAAATTTCAGAATACGAAAAAACAAAACAATTCCTTGATGATATCGAAGCTTACCAAGAACTTCTTGCAGAAATTCCAGAAGAACAATCTGCAGAATTAACTCAAGAACTAAATAAAACAATTAAAAAACTAGGCAAGCTTGTAAATGAGCTCAAATTAAAACAATATTTGAGTGGCAAATATGATAGTTACTCAGCCATTCTCTCAATTCATTCTGGCCAAGGAGGAACAGAAGCTATGGATTGGGCCTCAATGCTGAAACGCATGTTTTCTAGATATTTTGAAAGAAAAGGTTGGAAATCTACAATGGTTAGCGAATCTAGGGGTGAAGAAGCTGGCATTAAGTCTTGTGAGTTTGAAATTGAAGCATCATATGCATACGGTTTCCTAAAACATGAACAAGGAACACATCGCTTAGTACGTCAAAGCCCGTTTAATGCTGACAATTTACGACAGACTTCATTTGCCCTTGTTGAAGTTTTGCCATTAATTGAGGAAAATGACGAAGATCTACCACTTGCTGATTCCGATCTTGAATGGAACTTTTCTCGAGCAGGTGGAGCTGGTGGCCAAAATGTAAACAAGGTAAATACCGCTGTTGAATTAACTCATACTCCTACCGGAATTACTGTGAGATGCCGAGAAGAAAGATCTCAAGTTCAAAATAAAGAAAGAGCACTTCAAAAATTAAAAAGTAAACTTGCTCAGATAGAAGCTCAATCTCTTTCTGCAGAACTAGCAAAAGAAAAAGGTGCTCATGTTGAAGCAAGTTGGGGCACTCAAATAAGAAATTACGTTCTACACCCATATAAACTCGTAAAAGACACTAGAACCGGTGTTGAAACATCAGAAACAGATCGAGTACTTGACGGAGATATTGAAGAATTTATTCAAGCAGAAATAAAATTGTAAAAAAATGGCATTTAACATACAAATCGGGTATACTAAAACTACGTATGAAAAAAATTTCAATAATTGACGATGATTTACTCCTAGAGCATAATCAGGATTCGTCTGATACAGACACAAACAATACAACTACTCAAGAGAAAGATGCATCTATGAATGTTGCTCCAAAAATAATGATAGCACTCACCATCGTGGCCGTTATGGCTGGTGTTGGAACTGGTTTTGGAACTTTCAGATTAACAAATAAGGGCTCTGCAGCAGAACTTACTACTGCACCAACAAATACTACAGGAGTAAAAGCTGGAGACGAGTTTGGTAGCAAAGATGAAGCTTTTGATTCACATGCAATTGGATACATTGAAGAAGGTGGGCTTGACGGTGAAGGTTCACACAAACTCCTCAGACCAGGTGGAGGTTCTCAAACAGTGTACCTCACTTCATCTGTGACCGATCTTGACCTCTTTGTTGGTATGGAGGTTGAAGTTTGGGGCGAAACATTCAAAGGCCAAAAAGCTGGATGGTTTATGGATGTTGGCAGAATCAAAGTCGTGGCTGTTGATGCAGAATCACCTGCCGAAGAGTAGTTTTGATCTTGCTTTTATACCCAGTTTCAGTCTAAACTAAACAAGAGTTATGATCGTATTTTCTTCTGTCAGCAAACAGTTTTTACCAGATACCTATGCACTCAAGGACATTTCATTCGAAATTAGTCCTGGCGAGTTGGTTTTGCTAACTGGTCCTTCAGGAGCAGGCAAATCAACTTTGATGAAATTACTCACAAAAGAATACGATCCAACCTCCGGCAAAATTCTTTTTCATGGCACCAACCTTAAAGATATTCGTGACTCCAAAATCCATGAACACAGACGTAAAATAGGTGTTGTTTTTCAAGAAGATAACCTAATACCAGAACTCAATGTTTGGGAAAATATTGCTTTGCCACTCTCAATTATTGGGAAAGACGAAGCCGAAATTGAAGAACGAATCACTGACTTACTAGAACTTGTATCACTCACTGATAAAGCTCTGCACTTTCCTAAACAACTATCAGGAGGAGAAGCTCAAAGAATTGGTATTGCCCGGGCTCTCTCTACTGCTCCATCAATCATTTTTGCTGATGAACCAACAGGAAACCTCGACCAAGAAAATTCAATACAAATAGCAAAATTACTCACCAAAATTAATGAGCTTGGCACCACCGTTTTATTTTCAACTCACGATCATGATGTCATTGGCCAACTCAGCGCTCACCGCCATATAGTACTCACTGATGGAGCCATAATAAGTGATACTGCAGATAAAACTAAAGATAAAAAAGTAGCAACACAACCTAGTATTGATACCAAACCTCAGTCAAATAAAGAAGAAAAGAAGCAAGGATTTTTTTCAAGCCTATTTAATAAAACAAACGCAAGCGAAAAGGTACGTGTGTCAGATTTAAAGGATGAAGATAGACAACTCGAACTAGAATTAGAACCAAAAGAAAAAATAGATACCGAGATTGAAAACGTCAAAGAAGATAAAAAAGAAGACTCAAGCAAAAAAAAGCAAAGTAAACAAAAAAAGAAATAATGAACTCATTTACTACTGCCCTCACTACAATTAGAAGATCTCCCTACCAAGCTCTTACCTCTATTCTCATGGTAGCAACCACTTTTTTTGTTGCCTATGTTTTTTCTATTTTTATGATTGGCTCCAAAATTGTTTTAGAACATTTCGAAACACAACCACAGATTCTCGCTTTTTTCGTACTCGAAACCAAACCAGAAATTATAGAATCAGTCGCAAAAACAATGGAAGAAAGGCCATATGTTTCTTCTGTAGAAATTATTTCACAAGAAGAAGCTCTCAAGTTATACCAAAAAGATAATAGTGATGACCCATTACTTTTAGAATTAGTCACTGCAGATATCTTACCAGCAAGTGTTGAGGTTTCTGGAATCGACATTGATTCATTAGCCTTGATTAAAAAAGACTTAGAAAGCTTTAGTCAAATTGAAGATATCGAATATCAAGAAGATGTTATCTCAACCTTATCTAGTTGGATCACAACTATCGAACTTGTTGGAGTAGGCACTACGGTTGTATTGGGCACCATATCATTTTTGATTATCATGGTAATTATTGCTATGAAAGCAAATGTGCAAAAGAAAAAAATTGCAATAATGCGGATGCTAGGTGCTACCAAGTGGTATATTAAGGCACCATATATGTACGAAGGCATTATTTATGGACTAATCGGAGCACTCCTGGGTTGGCTTGCTATGTTTGCAACACTTCTCTATCTAACTCCTTCAATAAATAGTATGCTTGGAGATATTTCGCTCCTACCTGCCCCAATAGAATTTTATGTACTACATGCGGCAGGTGGTGGTGTGTTAGGAATGTTTCTTGGCGCTTTTGCAAGCATATTTGCTATCCAACGATTCATTAAAAATTAAGTTACAATGAGTAAAATCATGCAAAAAATTAGAGTAGCACTAATAGCTTTATTTTTGTTCTTACTTGTATCTGTAGAAAACAGTTTTGCAAGAAATTGTGAGGCCGATTTTTCATGTAATGAAGCTGATGATACATATTCAACTTGCTTAGAAAATAAAAAAGCATGTTTGGAAGAAGTTTTAGCAGAAACAAGGGCCAAAAAAAACACTTTAGAAAATGCTATTAGCATCATAAATGGTAACGTGAATATCCAACAGGTAAAAATTTCACAAACAAAGAATGAAATAGCAATTCTTGAGAGAGAAATCACAGATCTAGACAACAGAATTTCAGGATTAAGTATTTCTCTCGATAGGCTCTCTACTTTATTAGTTGAAAGGATTCGGAGCCAATATAAACGTGAACAAGTAAATCCACTTTCAGTTTTTGCTTCTACAAGATCGTTGGCAGAATTTATGTCACAGTATCGATATCTGCGCTTAGCCGGCAAGCAAACTGCTCAAGCTATGCAAAAGGCAGAAAACCAAAGAACTGTATATGATGAACAAAAAGAACTGAAAGAAATAAAACAAGAAGAAATAGAAACGAAAAAAAATAAACTACAACAAATTCAAAATGAACTCGTTGGACAACGCAAAGAGCAACAAAACTTACTCTCAGTAACAAAAAATGATGAGCAAAAATTTCAACAACTCCTAAAAGAAGCACAAGAACAAATTAATTCTATTCGTAGATACGCAGTAAGTAAGGGTGGTTCTTCTATTCTTTCAGGAAAAACAAGTTGCGATGACTGGGGCTGTTACTATAATCAAAGAGATAGCGCTTGGGGTAACCAACTTATCGGTAGAAGTAACGAAAATATGGCTGAGGTTGGCTGTTTAATCACAGCAGTAGCAATGATAACCTCACATTATGGAAAAACACTCACGCCTGCTCAAATTGCGGGAAGTTCAAACCCATTCTTCTACAATACAGCTGACATGCTTTGGACTTGGTCTGGTCAAGTAAACGGAGTAACAGCGACACGGTCTAGGGTTGGCTATAATGTCGCAGCTCTGGATGCAGAACTTGCTACAGGCCGTCCCGCTATAGTAAGAATCACAGCAGGAAATAGTGTAGGAACTCACTTTGTTGTTATTACCAAAAAAGAAGACGGCAAATATATCATGAAAGATCCATATGAATCTGATGGAAACAATATACCTTTCACTGATAAACACTCATTATCTCAAATAACTGCAGTCGATAGAGTTACTGTTCAATAATTTTTTTCCTCCTTCACACGCTACACTTAATGTAAGACTTGCCAAATATAATCGATATTGTGAAAACACTCATTTTCGCAACCCTACTCTTTTTTTTGTTTGCCACTCCAGCTAATGCGCAAGTGGTACTTTCTGAAGTGTATCCTGCCCCCACTTCAGAAGAAAAAGAATGGGTAGAACTATTCAACACTTCTGCAGAAATTGTAGACATTTCTGGTTGGAAATTGTTTGAACATTTTTCTAGTAAAAATGAGTTAACAACATTCACAAATCTGCAAATTGAACCCTATGGTTTTATTGTCTTTGAGCTTCCAACAAATAAACTCAACAACTCTGAAGAAAAAATTACACTAGAAAATAGTACTACAACAGAAGTGAGCGAAATTCACTATACAAATAGCGAGTCACAGAAAAGCTTCAGTTTTTTATTTCTCTCTGAAAATGAAATAGGGCAAACCTTACAACTCGGAATATCAACTAAGAATGCTATAAATCAACTCGAACCAATAATAACCCCTCAACCTACTTCTGCACCAGAACCATCAAAAACACCTCTTCCACAAACAGAAATTGCTCAGATAACTCAACAAGAAAATACAACGGCAACTACAAAACCTATACCACCCCCTATCAACTTACCAGTACCTCTTTCAGACAAAACAACTACTACTCCCATTAAAAACCAAAAATTGGAACAATTCCGTGCTATCAGTACCCTACTCAAACTACCAAAATTGGGTAAAACTGAAAAAGAAGGGTTGGAAAAACGACTACCCCAACTATCGTATTTAGTTCAAAAAAAAGTCTCAAAAGTTGGTGTAATTAGTGCTATAATTGGAGGGTCAGTACTACTATTCATTGGATTTCTATTGTGAGTATTTTTAAAAATGGTGTATCATTTAAAAAAGTTTTAATTGCATATTTACCCCCAACAATGTGGGCAGCACTTATCTTTATTTTTTCTTCACAATCTATACTTCCGGGATTTGAAGAATCGGCTCTCAATTTTATTTTTAAAAAACTTGCACACATTTCAGTCTACCTCGTCTTATACCTTTTAGTTGTCCATGCTGTCATTAGTACAATTTCTGAAAAGAGATCAAAAACAGTTATATTGCTACCAATTTGCATTTGTCTTATGTATGCAGTTAGCGACGAATTTCATCAATCACTCGTGCCTGGAAGATACGCAACTTTAAGAGACATAGGTTATGACTCACTTGGCATTGGCATTGCTTTTCTAAAAAAATACGGGTATATATAGCCAAAAATGAAGGTTGACACACTTTTAAAATAGTTGATAATAGTTCATCTCAGGTACTTGTAAAAGTGCTATAAAATGATCATTAAGTAGTAGCAAATAGTGGCAACACAAATTTAGAAAGGTCATACATGACAAAATCACAACTGATCGCAATAATCGCAAAAAAAGCACACCTAACCAAAAAAGCATCTAACGACGCAGTCGAAAGTATGTTCGATGAGATTAATAGAGCTCTTAAAAAAGGCGAAAAAGTCGTAATTTCTGGATTCGGAACTTTTTATGTCAGCAAAGTTGGTGATAAGCAAGTTGTCCCATTTGGCAACGAACAAAAACGTCAAACCATCAAAGGTCATAAAGTTGTCAACTTCAGAGTTGGCAAGCCTCTTAAAAAAGAAGTTTGGTAAAATCTTTTTTGAAAACTGTAAAACCTCGGTTCCTAAAAATCAAAACGAACCGAGGTTTTTTAATACCTTAGTGCTAAAATAGAAAAGTGTTTAAGAAATATTATTCTATCTTCCGCTACATGTTTACTCGCACCCTTCAATTTAGAGCAGAGATTGTAGTGTATAGTTTTCTTGATGTCTTACCATACTTTGTATTGTTTTATGTTTGGAAAGCTATATATACACAAGTTGACACTCTCAATTCTTTCTCCTTCAACCAAATCGTCAACTACTATCTTCTAGTAATCGTTGTTGAACGTTTGAGCGCCACCCACTTTGAAAGTTGGCGAAGCGAAGAAATTAGGATGGGTAAAATCGACTACTTTCTCACCAGACCTTTTTCATATATCAGCGAAATCTATTCTAAAGAAGTAAGCTCAAAACTTATTAGTATATTGTTCTCTATCCCAATCGTTTCATTATTCATTGTTGCGAATATATCAGCATATAATATTGATCAATCATACCTAACACTCCAAAATCTAGTTATTTTTCTTGTTTTGATGTTGGTAGCACATACTATTCAATTTTTTATCGCGCTCTGGATAGTTCTTATCACTTTCTGGGTAGAAGGCTCAAGTGGATTAGAACACTTTAAATGGATTGTTTTAACTCTCTTTAGCGGTGCAATGATACCAGTTGAGTTTATGCCTAATTGGCTTGCAAGTATAACTAATATCCTTCCTTTTAAATATGTTTTCTCAGTTCCCATTACTGTCTTGCAGGGCAAATATTCTCTCACAAACTACGATCTTACCTACTTAGTCATTCTTTTATTTGCTATGGGCATCTTCTCAACTTACTTGTGGTCAAAAGCAAAATATAAATACTGTTCAGCAGGTGGCTAAATATAAAAAAATGAAAAAATATTGGATACTCTTTCTAGCTTTCAGAAAAATTCAGGTCATGAAATTCATGGAATATCGTGGCGACTTTTTTTTCTGGATGATTGTCTCGCTTATGTGGACAGCATTTAACTATTTTTACTTTGGGCTCGTATTCTCACAAGGAAAAGGAATTGAAGGTTGGAGTTACGATCAAATTATGTTGCTCATTTCTTTTTACACCATGATTGATGCATTCACCTGGTCAGTTTTCTGGCCAAACATGAGCGAATACACTAAGCAAATTTTTAACGGAGAATTGAGTAAATACCTACTACTTCCAGTAAACACTATTTACCTTCTCTTGACACAATACGCCACCTATCACAACATACCTCGATTTTTTGTGGGATTATTTGTACTCATACATACTATACAAAAACTTGGGCTCACTGTGAGCTTTTCACAAGTACTTCTAACACTCATTGTGTTTTTCTTTGGAATTCTCCTTATTTATAGTTGCTGGTTTATATTAGCAACAACCTCTTTTTGGGTTGAACGACTTGATAATATAAATGAAGTTATGCCACAATTTAGATCAATTTATCAGGTTCCAACTAAAGTTTTCACCGGTCTACCTGGTTTCATTTTTAGTTTTATCTTACCACTTGGATTAGTTACTACACTCCCAAGTGAGATAATACTAGGAAATACTAACACCCCCTTCATACTATATTTAATTGTAAGCAGTCTACTCTTTTTTGCCCTTTCAGTTGGATTTTTCAAACTTTCTATTAAAAAATACACAAGTGTAGGTGGATAATAAAAATAAGGTAAAATAAGTCTATGAAACAAACAATTATTTCAGTTACAAATCTCTCGAAACACTTTAAGGTCTATAAAAAAGAACCTGGGCTTGCCGGTTCTTTTAAATCCTTGTTTAAAAGAAAATATGAAACGGTCAAAGCTGTGAATGATGTCTCTTTTGAAATCAAGGAGGGTGAAATAATCGGATTCATAGGTCAAAATGGCGCTGGAAAAACTACTACACTCAAAGTACTCTCTGGACTCTTATTTCCAACTACTGGATCAGTGAGCGTTCTCGGATTTAATCCATGGGATAGAAAATCTGAATTCCAAAAGCAATTTGCATTGATTATGGGGCAAAAAAACCAACTTTGGTGGGACTTGCCGGCAATTGAATCATTCTTACTCAATAAAGCAATTTATGAAATTCCTGACAAACAATTTGAACAAACACTAGAAAAACTCAGCGTACTTCTAGATGTGAAGGATATTTTGCAAATCCAAGTTCGCAAACTTTCACTCGGGCAAAGAATGAAATGTGAACTCATCGCTGCCTTACTTCATAATCCGAAAGTACTTTTTCTTGATGAACCTACAATCGGACTTGATGTTGTCATGCAAAAAACCTTGCGCGACTTTATTAAAGAATACAATAAAGAATTTGGAGCAACAATCATTCTAACCAGTCACTACATGGATGATGTCAAAGAACTGTGTGAACGAGTCATTATTATTGATCATGGTACCAAAATTTATGATGGAGCATTAGATAAAATTATTAAAACATATGCCCGTACTAAAACACTCACGCTTGCTTTCTCTGAACCAGTAACTCAAAAAGAGCTTGAAGAATTTGGAACCATAAAATCGTTTGGAAATGACCAAGCAACACTTTTGGTAAAAAGAAGTGAAGCGACCCAAACTGCAGCAAAAATTTTAAATAAATACAAAGTGCATGATCTCAATATTGAAGAAGCACCAATTGAGGCCATCATCAGAGAAATATTTTCGCAAAAACGCGATCAATGAATAAATACGTAACACTACTACAACTCAGTTGGCAAAACGGATTGGCCTACAGAGCCACCGTAATCATGTGGCGTCTGAGACAATTTTTGGAAACTTTAATGTCTCTAACAGTGTGGGTAGTCATTTTTGAGAGTAACCCTCAAGCGTTTCAATACACAAAAGACAGCATGATTACCTACATCTTTTTGGTTTCTTTTCTACAAAGTGTCATTATTGCAACATATCTCAATGGTTTGGCACAAAAAGTATACTCTGGTGAAATCAGTAACCATCTCTTAAAACCAGTCAATATTTTTGGATACTTTGCAATCGAAGAAATTGCTGACAAACTTAAAAACTTCAGTTTTTTGCTTATTGAGACACTTATTCTCTTTTTAATTTTCAAACCTGTCATCGCAATCCCCGAACTTGGAATATTCCTCCTATTTGTAACATGGTCATTATTGGGCGTCATCCTTAATTTCTTCATCACACTCATTTTTGGATCATTTGGTTTTTGGAGTCCTGACACATGGGGACCACGATTCTTATTTTATATGATAGTCAATTTTACAGCCGGAAAATTATTTCCCCTAGATATTTTGCCAATAACTTTACAAAAAATCCTCTATTTCACTCCATTTCCTTACCTGTCTTTTGTGCAAATTCAACTTTTTTTACAACGATTGAATACGCAAGAAATGATCAGACACAGTTTAGTGTTTTTGTTTTGGGTAGGATTACTAGGACTTTTAGTTGTTACGCTCTGGAAAAAAGGCCTGCGAAGTTACGACTCTGCAGGAAGATAAATAAATATGAGAATAAAAACCTATACTAAAGTATGGTCGCTCTTTGCAAAAAATGCATTACAAGAAACATTTATAAATCGAGCATCGAATATGTTGTTTTTTTTAGGAAAAACAATCAGAGTCATAATGTCTTTGCTTTTTCTATACTTAATTAAACAAAACATTCAAACTTTTGCAGAATACACCAGTGACCAGCTCGTTGTGTTTTTCCTAACCTACCAAATCATCGATATTATTGTTCAAACTATGTATCGAGGAGTATATATTTTTAGTAACTTAGTAAGAAGTGGTGAGTTTGATTTTTTACTAACAAAACCAATCAACCCACTTTTTAGAGCTCTCACTGGAAAACCAGATATCAATGACTTCATCTTTTTGTTTCCGAATCTGCTTTTAGCAGGCTATAT
>CAZZDG010000004.1:0-34396 GCA_964652415.1 uncultured Pseudomonadales bacterium
GTTGCCGTTGCTGTAGCCGCCATTCCCGAGGCACTTTCTTCTATAGTAACCATAGTTCTTTCTATGGGAACGACTCTGATGGCCAAGAAGAATGCCATTATAAGGAAATTGCCGGCAGTAGAAACGCTTGGCTCAACCTCTGTGATTTGCACGGATAAAACAGGCACACTGACACAAAATAAAATGAGTGTGGTAGAATATTTTCTTTATGCGCCTGTTTTGCTACAGTAGGAAAAACTCCACCATACTGTTTATGAAGTTGTGTTTGTGATGCTATTACATTTGACAAAATAGTTCGGCCGCACACAACAGATGCAGAGGTGTCATCACAGGAAGTATCAACAGCTAAAATAAGTGGTTCTGTGCATGAAGGTTGTAGTTTTATGTTTGGCATTTTGAGCAAATTATTCTGTAATTTCTATCTTTCTGTTATGTGCATTTTCGCCAACCTCAAACAGCTGTATTTTAACTAGAGAGACGTTTTGTAAGAGGGGATCAATGTATTTTTCTATTTGAGAAAACCATTCAATAATAACTATATGATTTTGACCCAAAAGTTTTTCAACTTCTAGTCGTTCAAACATATTTTTATCTGCAACTTTCCACATATCTAAGTGAAATAACTTCCCAGTTGTTTGATGTCGTTTAAAGTTATACTCTTCAATATAGGTATAAGTTGGAGACTTAATAATATCCTCAATTTTTAAGAATTCAGCTGATCCTTTGGTAAAAATTGTTTTACCTACTCCTAAGTCTCCATCTAGTGCAATTACTAAACCTGTTTTGATAACGGCATCCCAATGTTTGAGGAGTAGTCTTTCTGCAATTGCCTTTGTTTCTTGTTCTGATTCTGAGAATAACGTTGTCTTTATAATGTTAGAACCCGCAATGGTTTGGGCAACTTCTGTAGAAAGTTTGTGTTCATCCCGATTGCTAAACCGCAAAGTTACTGGTGCTGACAAAGTTGTATCAATTACGGTTGATGGTTCATTTTTTGGTAACTCTCCAGCATCTAATATGAGGTCGATCAAGTTTTTTTGTTTTTCACTGAGTCCTGAGAGTATGTCATCAATTGAGTACGGGCGCTTTTTTCCAGAAGCGTTTGCAGATGTGGCAGTGATAGGTTTGTCAAATGATCTAGAAATTTCCAACATCAATTCATAATCAGGAATTCGAACGCCTAAAGTTCCAAACTCACTTGCGACACCAACTGCAACGGTGCCCAGACTTTTTGAGACAACGGTAACTGGTCCAGGTAAAAATTGCGTATAGAGTTTTTTTGCTTGGTCGTTTATTTCAACATATTTTTCAGCCATAGTGATGTCAGAAACTAGGATAGAAAGAGGTTTTCCCTCTCTACGAGATTTATAGGCAAGGAGTTTATTTACGCCGTCTTGTTTTGTAGCGTCAACACCCGCTCCATAGGTAGTTTCAGTAGGGAATAGAACCAGTCCTCCAGATCGCAAAATCTTAAGGGTTTCTATAATTACAGTTTTAGTTGGTGTAGTAAGTAAATCAATACGTTTCATATTTTTTAAAATGACAGAGTATATTATACCTGCATAAGTCAATTATTGGCGTCGCGTAACCACAATTCTTTGTTATAATTGGTTGCATGGCAACAAAAGTATCTATTGATTTTTCACCAGATGACGCAGTTGTATCCTCACAACGGTTTGTGTTGTACCTCAAGGTAAGAGAGATAGAAGAGGTAAATAAAGCCCTTGAAAATGCTTTAAAATTACCAATCAATGAGCAAAAAAAATGGGCAGAAGATAATGGTTTTATTCTTGATACAGCAATGAATGCTTTTATTGATGATACAAATGTTATTCTAGAAAAAATTTCACTAGATGAAGAGATCCTTACATTATCTGAACGACTTGTTGTTGGTTTGAGAAATGCTATTCAAAATATTGACCAGCTTTTAGGTCCTCAAGAAGAATTGGAGAGTTAATTATATGGATTTGGCAGGAATTTTTATTACCTTTATTTATCAACCATTTTTAAATATTTTGGTGGGCTTTTATTGGGGGCTCGGACAAATAACTGGTGGTAATCCCGATATGGGTGTCGCAGTGATTCTACTTACCTTACTTATTAGAGCAATGTTATTACCTATGTCACTTGCTGGTCAAAGATCAGAACAAGAGCGTAGAGATATTGCAGAAAAAATTAAGGAAGTTGAAGAAATGTATAGATCTGAACCAATTAAGTTAGAATCTGAGAAGAAAAAAGTTATTAAAAAATCACAAAAAGTACTCGTTTCTGAAGTGATAAATTTAATTATTCAGGTTTCCATTGCTCTCATGCTCTATAAAATTTTCACAACAGGTCTTGAAGGTGAAGATTTACACTTGATTTACTCATTTATGCCAGATATAGCGTTACCATTTAATTTACTATTCTTAGGTAAATATGACCTTGCACATACCAATTTTACCCTTAATTTAATACAGTCCATCTTGATTTTTGTCCTTGAGACAATAGCAATGTATACATCACCATATAAAGTTTCTAGAGATGAAGTCGTTCGTATGCAGTTAGTTCTGCCTGTTGTTTCGTTTTTAGTTTTTATGACAATGCCAGCTGGAAAAAAATTGTTTGTTATCACCTCACTTAGTGTAAGTATTATTATTACTACATATAGGGCAATTAAATTTAAATTCAATGAGTATGCTGAGAAGAAACTCAAAGAAGAAGCAGAAAAAGAAGCAGGCAAGCAACCAGAAGAAAAGGTTGTTGTAGAAACAAAATAGAGTATAATCAACTTTTTGGTGGTAAAAAATTTGGTTTGTACTGTACAAACCAACGTAGAAAATCTATAGTTAAGATATATGGAATTTGATAGATTAGTAGTTTCTTTTTTAGTGGACGAAGTTGTTGGAGGATTTTTTATTTCTGTTCCACCTGGTCATATAGCTTGTATTTTTGATAGAGGTAGAGGTGTTTTACCAAAGATTTGGGGTCCTGGTCTTCACTTTAAAATTCCTTTTTGGCAAGTTGCCAAGCTTTTTAATGCTCAAATAATTGAATACTCAATCTCCGATGGGTTTGATTTTTCAAAGAATAAAGAAGCACTTGGGGATGATAAGGTGTTTGTTACTACCAAAGACGGCAAAGATATCACTGTTGAAGGTTCAGTTCTATTTAGAATTGACAGAAAAAATGCTCCAGAACTTTGGGAAAACCTTGGTGAGAATGTTGTTAGTAAAGTTGTTCGCCCACTATCTAGAAGTAAAATCGCGAGTCTTTTCTCAGATTTAACCTTAGAGCAAATCAAGCAAAATCGTGGTGAGGTAGAAAACCTTATTAAACAAGAGTTGAACACCTACTTTAGGGATCGTGGCCTAGACTGTGAGGGTTTTTTACTTTCTGCAGTTCGTTTAGCCGTCGGTACAGGCACAAGGGTTATTCTTGATGCTTCAGAAGAAACAGCTGCTGAAGTTCAAGCTGTGACTTCAGCAGTTCCTGTGGAATAACTTATTTTTTTCAGGATGTTTTTTTCTTTAGCAAACCACTTGCATCATTGCTAGTTTGTGGTATAAATATATATCGCGAAGAGCGTTGCAATAGGCGCCAGCAGCTTATTCGCATTCTAGTATAAATACATTTTATAAAATGGAGGAATATATGACAGACATTTCCGTCAAAAAAATTCAACCGCTTCCTGGGTATGTGTTAGTTGAACCAGCAGAGGTACTTAAAAAAACTGCATCAGGTTTATATTTATCTGAAAACACAAGTGAAAAACCTTCATATGGTACTGTTTTAGCAATTGGAGATTCAATCTGGGAATCTGGAGTTAAAGAACTCAAAGCACCAGTTTCAGTTGGTCAAACAGTTATCTATAAAAAATGGGGTGGTAACGAGTTTAAAGTTGGTGATACAGAGTACCAATTTCTTAAGTTTGAAGACGTATTAGCAACAGTTAAATAAGATAAGGAGAAAATTATATGGCAGCAAAACAATTACTTTTCGGCGACGACGCAAGACAAAAGATGCTTATTGGTGTAAACAAATTAGCACGAGCAGTCACGACGACTTTAGGACCAAAAGGCAGAAATGTAGCTCTTGATAAATCGTGGGGTGCTCCAAATGTGATTCATGATGGAGTCTCAGTTGCTAAGGAGATCTCACTTGAAGATAAATTTGAGAACATGGGTGCACAACTTGTTAAGCAAGCTGCAGAAAAAACCAACGAACAAGCAGGTGATGGTACAACTACTGCAACCTTGTTGGCCCAACAAATTACTGCAAAAGGTATGCGCTTGGTAACAGCGGGCAGTAATCCAATGATCATGAAGCGTGGAATAGACAAAGCTGTTGAAGCAGTTGTTGCTGAAATCAAAAGATTGGCAAAACCAGTTAAAAAATCTGATTGGGAAAAAGTTGCAACAATTTCTGCTCAAAATGAAATTATTGGGGCAAAAATTGCTGAAGCGCTCGCGTTGGTTGGTCAAAATGGTGTGATCGAAGTTGAAGAAGGTAAAACCATGGATATTACCATCGATCACAAAGAAGGTATGGTTTTTGACAAAGGCTATGCTTCTCCATATTTTGCTGCAGGTAGCGAAGATATGATTGCGGAAATAAAAAATCCATATATCTTGGTAACTGATCAGAAAGTTAGTAATTTGCAAGATTTAGTTCCTTTTTTGGAAAAATTTATGCAAGTGAGTAAGGATTTGGTCATAATCTGTGATGATATCGATGCTGAAGCCTTGACTGCTTTGGTTGTTAACAAACTTCGTGGCGCCTTGAACGTTCTGGTTGTGAAAGCTCCAGGATTTGGGGATCGCAAAAAAGAAATGACAACTGATATTGCAGTACTTGTGGGTGCAGAAGTTATTTCTGGTGATGTTGGCATGACATTTAAAGAAATGGATGTTGATCACTTAGGTCGTGCAGATATGGTTAAATCAACAAAAGATGAAACTACAATTGTTGGTGGCAAAGGAAAAGCAAAAGATATTAGTGCAAGAGTTTCTCAAATTGAGACACAGATCCTAAAATCAACTTCTGACTTTGATAAAGAAAAACTGAATGAGAGAAAAGCGAAGCTTACTGGCGGTGTTGCCGTTATCCAAGTTGGTGCTGCTACTGAGTCTGAAATGAAGAACCTTATGGAGCGTGTCAAAGATGCAAAAGAAGCAACGAGAGCTGCAATTGAGGATGGAATTATTCCTGGAGGTGGTGTGACCTTAATTCAAGCTGTTAAAGTTTTAAAAACTGTCAAAACTACTTCGACTGACGAACAGGCTGGAGTTGATCTTATTTTCCAAATTGCAGAAGAGCCTTTACGAATGCTCGCTCAGAATTCTGGTGTTGATGCTGGTTGGGTAGCAAAAACTGTTGCAGCAAAAAATGATTCAACCTATGGATTTAACGCACTCACCAATGAATTTGGAGACATGGTTAAAGCTGGTGTTATTGAACCTGCAAAAGTAGCTATTGTATCTTTAATCAACGCAGCTTCTGTTGCTTCAATGATTTTGACAACTGAGTGCTTGGTTACAGATGCTCCAGAACCAGAAAAACCAATGGGCGGAGCTGGTGGTATGGGCGGCATGCCTGGAATGATGTAGTTGGTCACCCCAACCTGCAAGAATGAACTAGTCAGCAACCTTACGGGACAAATGACTAGCTAAATTTTCGCAGGTTGGGGTTTTCTAAATTATTCCTACAAAACTATAATTCATTTTCACTCCAGCTCCTGTTGCTCTATAAGAGTAATATTTTTCGGGTTCATGAAGTGTGCAGTGATCTTCAATCTCTAAATTCAGATGTTTTTGCGGATCAAGTTCTTCTTTTTCAAAAAACTTCACAATTTGTTCTTTATTTTGTAAAATCAAGTTATAGTGAGTGTTAGTGTCTCGGTTGATTTGATAACAGTTCTCGCAAATTGCTGGCCCAAACCAAATATTAAGATGCGCTTGATTTTTTTTAAGATAGCTCACAAACTCAAATTTTTTATTGAGCTCTTCCAAAAGTAGGTATGCTATTTTTGCATCAGTACTTTTTCTTCCAGCATGAGCAGCTGCCACGAAGGGGTGTACGAGCGTATTTTTAATTCCAAACCCTGAGATTAAAATTGGTAAACAATCAGCGCTTTTAACAGATAAAAAGGTATGTTTTAGAGTAGTGTAGCAAGCATCAACTCCAGGGATCACTTGGTTTGTTTTTAAAGTTTTAGCAGTGATTTCAGCGACATCATTTCCGTGTACTTGTTCCATTCTCACAAACTGATCTTTTGGCGAAACCGCAGACAAGGCAATGGCGTCTGGAAACGATTTGGCCGTTTTACCAATAAAAAACTTTTGAAAACTCATTGATCAATTATAAACTATCAATGCAGGTAATCACCCTATTCAAGTCAAACCACAAAAACAAAACAAAAAAAGACCTTATAATAGGTCTTTTTTTGTTTAATGTTGCGGAGCTGGGAGTCGGACCCAGCCTGTGAGATTATGAGCCTCACGTGCACCGTACACTACCCCGCGCGATTTTATTGTTCAGGCTAGAAATTTATTTCTAAAGTGGGACAACAAAGGCTTATTATAAACTTTTTATGGTCAAATGTCAAAAATCTGCTATAATAATGTCCTCAAGCGCAAGCACAACTTGATAGTGGCAAGGTAGCTCAGCTGGTTAGAGCCTCGGATTCATAAACCGAAGGTCGTGGGTTCGAATCCCACCCTTGCTACACTGTTCTCAAATTTCTTTTTTCATTTCAAAAAATAAGACTAAACCAATTATCGATTGGGTTAGGTGGGAGAGTGTTGAGTTTTTGGTCACCTTCAGATTCACTTTTAACAGTATCTGTGTTTGCAATTTGCAACACATATTCTCCAGGTTTTTGGAGTAAAAGTTCATTTCTTACAACCTTTTCTTTGAATTGTTCGGACTCTACAACTTCTATCTTTTCTTCAAGTTCTATAATTTCGTTAGAGATTTGCCCCACTTCATATTCTAATATCTTAATGTTTTCGGAAGAGTTTTGTATTTTTTTACCACTTTTATCAAGAGAGAAAAAAAACATAATTGCACCGATAGTTAGCACTAATATAATTATTGGGTGGTATAGTATCTTGGTTATTGTCATAAATCCATAAATGTGATATTATAAGACATTAATGATCCAGAGAAAGTAGTTACGTAATACATCAAGTATATCTTGATTGCGCGTTAGAATACATAGGTTTATAAAATATGAGTAAAACATTATTAGATGCACACGCGCTTTTCACTGATAGCCTTAAGCAGGCAGGAAAAGCAAACGCAACAGTAATTGCTTACAGTAAAGATGTAGAGCAATTGGTTGATTTTGTTACCAAACTCGGTAAAACCCAAATTGATGAAGTTACCTCAGAAAATATCGATGAGTTTAAAGTTTTATTAAACAAACAAAGATATACAGGTAAATCTATTTCTAGAAAAATTAACTCAATTAAAGCATTCTTTAGATTTTTGATTGGTCAAGGCGAAATTACAAGTAATCCAGCCGAGGTGATCTCTCACCCTAAATACGATCAAGCTCCTCCAAGAGTACTCTCAAAAATCGAGTATAGAGCTTTAAGAGATGCATGTAGAGGTGATATTCGTATGTCTGCCGTTGTTGAAGTATTGCTTCAAACTGGTATGAGAATTTCAGAACTCGCTTCTTTACAGTTGACTGATATTGATTTTGAAAGAAACGTTATTTCAATTCAGGCTCAAAATTCAAGAGGTGCAAGAAAAGTTCCTTTGAATACAGCTGCAAAAAGTTCAATTACTGATTACTTACAAGCAAGACCACGAGCTCGTGAAAAGACCGTCTTCTTGACCAAAACGTGTAGACCATTCTTGGTTCGTAATATTAGAACCGCGATTGATAGATATTTTAGATTAGCAGGTATTAAAGGTGCTAAAGTCAATGATTTACGTCACACCTTTATTGTTGAACAGCTTCGTGCTGGAACTCCTCTAGTGTATGTCTCCCAATTAGTTGGTCACAAAAGAATTACTACGACAGAAAAATATCTCAAATTAATTGAAGCTCCAGAAATGGAACCAACAATTCAAATTGAGGAATTGTAAATTGTAGAGCATGAGTTTAGGCTCAAAAGAATTTTGCAACAAGACTCCCGTAACAGGGAGTTTTTTGTTTTTATTCTGAAGCCCACAGCGAAATACCTCTGATGCCATATTATTCACAACTATATCAATCTTCTTTAGAATTAAGGCGAAACTCTGGTAGAATAGAGTCGTTATACAAGCAAGGTTAAATACTATGAAAAAACGAGTACTCTCAGGAATGAGACCAACAGGCAGGCTTCATTTGGGTAATTACCTGGGTGCTGCCAAAGGTATGCTTGAGCTACAGAACAATCAAGAATACGAGACTATTTTTACCGTTGTAGATATTCATGCGACGACAACTCCTTATGATTCAAAAACTTTGCAGCAGAGCGCTCGTGATGTTTTTCTCGATTATCTATCTATAGGGCTTGATCCTAAAAAAAGTGCCATTAATATCCAATCTGACTTAGCTGACCTAATTACTCAGCTTTCATTTTACCTTTCATCTGTTGAGTCTGTTGCAAGAATGCAGGATTTGCCAACATTTAAGGATAAAGTAAGACAACACCCTCATAATGTCACTATGGCATTGCTAAATTATCCATTACTTATGGCGGCAGATATCTTGATTTATAAGGCAAGTCTCGTTCCAGTGGGCATAGATCAAGAGCCACATTTAGAGGTTGCTCGAGAAATTGCACGCAAAATGAATGAGCGATATGGCATGGATTTTCCAGAGCCAAAACGTTTTACAACCAAAGCAGAATATGTGCCATCTTTGTTAGGTGAAGGCAAAATGAGCAAATCAGTTGAGGGTTCTTCTATTGAATTGGGAGATGATCTTGACACAATCGTGAAAAAACTGAGTAAAGCTCCAACAGATGCTGGTCAAGGTAAAAGTTTGCCAAAAAGTGGTGGAGTTGCTAACTTATTACAATTTGTAGAGTTATTCCAAGGTGAGAAGCGTCGCAAGGAATATGAGTCGGCATACGTTGGTGGGAGTGGTATCCGGTATGGAGACTTAAAAAAAGAGCTTGCAGAAGCGATTTTTAAAGAATTACAACCTATTCAAGCAAAACGAGCACAATTAGAGTTAGATGTCGATTATGTAGATCGTATGATTCGTGAAGGTGAACGAAAATCTCGCTCAATTGCAGAAGAAACTGTGGCAGAAGTGAGAAGAAAAATGGGTTTACGACAGATTTTTTAAAGAAGACAAAAGGAAAATATATGGAACCGATCCAATACGATGATTTTGCAAAATTAGACTTACGAGTAGCCAGAGTAATTGCGGCAGAAGAAATTGAAGGAGCAGATAAATTACTCAAACTAACTTTAGATGTTGGCGACCTGGGAGAAAGAATTGTTGCATCAGGCATTAAGCAATGGTATAAACCTGAAGATTTGGTTGGTAAAACAGTTGTATATTTAGCAAATTTGGCACCAAGAATGCTGCGTGGCGTAGAAAGTCAAGGAATGATAATTGCAGCTGGTGGTGATGAAGCAATTTTGCTTATTCCAGAAACTGAATGTAAACCTGGGATTGTGGTTCGATAATGGGGTTGGGTAATCATACATGTTACAATACTTTTTTGAAAATAAATTAAGAAAATGAATAAGGGTGCATATGGCAGAAAACAAGAAATCTACAGAAAAAACAGTTCAAAAATCAGAAGAAAATCCTACACCTGACGTTAAAAAAGTCGCCGTAAAATCTTTTACCATTGATGTTTCACCAAAAAACTTGATGAATAAAGGGATTTTATATATTTTACTCGGCCTTTTGTTTTTGCCATTTTTATTTTCACTTTTTACTACAGATGTAGATAAAGAGATCTCAATGAGTACTTTAGTGCGGGACATTCGAGAAGGGAAAATCGCAAGTGTTAAGGTCGCTGGGGATGAACTTCGTGTTGCCTATAAAGACGGCGCAGAAAAGATTTCACTCAAGGAAACAGGTCAAGATCTTGTGAGCATTTTACAAGCTGCTGACATTGACTTAGCTGCAACAGATTTAGAAGTAAAAAGTGTTTCGTTTGGTGAACTACTATGGGAACTACTTTTGTCATTCTTGCCAGTCATTTTAATGATTGCTGTATTTTTGTTTATCTTTAGAGGTGCAAAAGGTGGCCCGGACATGATGGGCATTGGCAAAAGTAAAGCCAAGCTTTTTGTAAAAGGAAAACAAAATACCAAATTTGCTGATGTTGGAGGAATGGATGAAGCTAAAAAAGAGCTTGAAGAAGTCGTCGATTTTCTGAAAAATCCTAAAAAATACAAAAAAGTTGGTGCAAGAACACCAAAAGGTGTGTTATTAGTTGGACCTGCAGGAACTGGTAAAACATTACTTGCACGTGCGGTTGCTGGTGAAGCAAATGTGCAGTTTTTATCTATTGCTGGTTCGGAATTTATGGAGATGCTTGTTGGTGTTGGTGCGTCAAGAGTGCGTGATTTATTTATAACAGCGAAGAAACTTGCTCCATCAATCATTTTTATTGATGAAATTGATGCAATTGGTCGCGCTAGAGGTCGTGGTAGTATGAGTGGCGGCCATGACGAACGAGAGCAAACTTTAAATCAAATCCTAGTTGAAATGGACGGCTTTTCACAAAATGATAATGTGATGGTCATGGCCGCCACAAATCGTGGTGACATGCTTGATTCAGCATTGATACGTCCAGGAAGATTTGATCGTAGAGTTATGGTTAATCTCCCAGATTTAGAAGAAAGAAAATTCATTATAAAAATTCATGCCAAAGGCAAACCCTTTGTTAAGGAACTGGATTGGGAAAAAGTTGCTAAACGAACAGTTGGTTTCTCTGGTGCAGATATTGAAAACATGCTCAACGAAGCCGCAATTTCTGTTGCACGTGAAGCTCGTGAAGAAGTTACTCAAGAAGATATAGAAGAAGCAGCACTCAAGGTGAAACTTGGCCCAAGCAAAAAACGTTTGCAGGATGAATTAGAAAAAGAAATGACTGCATATCACGAGATGGGCCATGCAATTGTTGCACATGTTTCTCCACATGCAGATCCAGTTCATAGAGTTTCTATCATTTCTCGTGGTCGTGCGCTTGGCTTTACTTTGACTCCACCAGAAAAAGACAAACTTCAAACTACAAAATCAGAATTGATTGATGACATTGCTGTTTTACTTGGAGGAAGAACCGCTGAAAAACAAGTTTTCAACGAACTTACCGCTGGTGCAAGTAGTGATATTCAAAAAGCGACTCAAGTTGCCCGAGCTATGGTTATGGATTACGGCATGAGTGATTTAGGACCGATGAATTTCCACTCAGATGTAGACCAAGCGTACGATTCTTTCTACGGTGACTATTCAAAATTGTCAGAAAAATTACAAGAAAAAGTTGATATTGAGATTCAAAACTTTATTGCAGAAGGACAAAAACGAGCAGAAGCTATTTTGTCACAACATGCAAAAGAGTTGAAAAAACTTTCAGAAAAATTAATTGAGATTGAGTCTATTGATGGTGATGAATTTGAGAAACTAATGGGTTTCAAAAAAGCAAAACATACCAACAAGGCATAAATGGAAGAGTATAAATCGTTAGAAAAATTCGTAATTCTTGATGGCCACGCCATAATTTATAGAGCGTACCATGCATTCAAAGAGTTGAGTGATCCGACTGGTCAACCAATTAATGCAGTGTACGGCTTTGCCCGAATTTTGCTCAAAGTTATTAACGATTACGATCCAAAATATATCGCAGTTGCTTTTGATCACAAAAACGGTAAGTCAAAACGGGTAGCTGACTTTGAAAAATATAAGGCACAACGTCCGCCAATGCCTGATGATTTAATTTCTCAAGTCGGGATTATCAAAGATTTAGTTGCAGCATTTAATATTCCACAATTTGAACTAGATGGGTTTGAAGCTGATGATTTGTTGGGTACAATCGCCGACGAAGTCAAAAAACAGAAGTCAGTGCAAACAGTAATTGTCACTGGTGATAAAGATATTTTACAGCTGGTTGACGATAACAAAACTCATGTGTTTATTCCTGGTAGAGGCAAATTTAGTAAGGATAGAGAATATGATGAGGCAGGAGTCTTGCAACGACTTGGGGTAACTCCAGTCCAAGTTCCAGATCTCAAAGCGCTTATGGGAGATCCTTCAGATAATATTCCAGGTGTAAAAGGTATTGGTGAAAAGACAGCAACAAAATTGATTCAAGAATTTAAAACTTTAGAAAATGTATATACTGTTGTTGATACTCAGTCTGATGATGGGTCAGTTATTAAAGGTGCCGTTTTGGAAAAATTGAAAGCTGATAGAGATATGGCATTTTTAAGCAAGAAGTTAGCGACAATTTTGCACGATGCTCCTATTGATTTTGAGTTAGAAAAATGTGTGACAAAAAACTATGATAAAGATAGAGTGTCAGAACTTTTTGAAAAATATAGTTTTAATTCGTTAAAAGGGTTGTTGCCAAAAGATGAATTCGAAGAAGCGGTGCAGGACGCGTTATTTTAGTATGAAACAAACTAAAAATTTAAAAGTTGCCTTAGTTCATGACTATCTTCGTGAGTATGGTGGTGCAGAGCGGGTTGTTGAGGCTTTGCATGAAATTTTTCCTGAAGCTCCTTTGTATGTTTCCTTTACCGATTTTTTTGTAACGGCAATTCATGCGCAAAAATTCGCTGGCTGGGATATCAGAGAAAGTTGGCTCACAAAAATTCCTTTTTACAAAAAACTATTTTCACCTTTGCGAATTTTTGCACCAAATTACTTTGCATCGTTTGACCTGAGTGACTACGACGTAGTGATTTCTTCTACAAACGCTTATTTTTCAAAAGCGGTGACAATAAAAAAAGGAAATAAAAAAGCTGTACATATTAGTTACTGTCACACTCCAGCTCGTTCCCTCTATGGGTATACTACGATGACAGATTGGCAAAGTAATCCCATCACTAAAATTGGAGGAACGCTGATTAATTATTTTCTAAGAATTAAAGATGTTCAAATTGCCAGAGACAACGTCGATTTTTTTATTGCAAATTCAATAGAAACAAAACGCAGAATTGAAAAATTCTACCGGTTGAAATCAACAGTTATTTACCCGCCTATCGAAGTGGCAGCGAATAAGAATTTTTCAAATACTGCACAATTACCACAAAAAAATGGTTATTTTTTAGTGGTTGGGAGAATTGCAGTAAGCAAACATGTTGATTTAGCAGTGCAAACAGCCAAAAAACTTGGAATTAATCTCAAAGTTGTTGGGTCCGGGAAAGGATTGGAATATCTAAAATCCATTGCCGGAGAAACAGTGGAGTTCCTGGATAGAGTTGATGATGCAAAACTTTTTGATTTGTATGAAAATGCAACGGCTCTGCTATTTCCTGCAGAAGATGAAGATTTTGGTATGGTTCCTATTGAGGCAATGGGGCATGGAATACCTGTTGTTGCACACCGTTCTGGTGGTCCACTTGAAACAGTTATTGAAGGCAAGAATGGCTATTTTTTTGATGAATTTACAGTAACAAGCTTCGCAGAGGCAATCAAAAAAGTTCAGAGTACAAAGTGGAATAAACAAAAAATATATGAATATGCGTTGCAGTTTAATAAGCAGCGATTTAAAAAGGAAATTTTAGAGTTTGTATCAAGCAGAATGAAGCATAGACACTGAGGTGATAGTCAATTGATTTTCTCATCCTACTATTGTTAGACCACATCAATCGCTTGGATATAAATCACCAAGCCAATATATAATTACTACAGTCCAATATGTAGGTGACCAGTACATTTAGTAGATTTTTTTTATTCATATCTGTTAATATATTAATAATATAATTATTCCTTTGAAAGATAAGATAAGACGAGTGATATTTCATTTAAAAAAAATAAAAGATAAGTTTTTATGCATGAGCTACCACAAGATTGGAAAAGAGATAGTAATTTTGATTTAACTCAAGCTTTAAATGATGTCAAAGGACCCATCATAGAGGTTGGAGGGCCGACAGAGTCTGGTTTTCCTCTGGCAAATTGGGATGAAGTAAAAAAAAAAGTTTATGTTTCAAATATCGAACCTGGTGCCCCGATTTATGGTCAAGATGGTACATTTTCTCATTATTATGGAAAAGTAGATTTTTTGGCAAATGCTAAAGCATTACCTTTTGGGAAAAATACAATTGGGGCTATTAGAGCAGATGCTCTCCCACCAAATGTTTTTGAAGACGCAATTCTTGAGGCAAGAAGGGTATTAATTGTTGATGGTTTGTTAATTTTGCAATCGCTAGATGCAGATGCTGTTTTGTTTGTTTCAAAAAATGGATTTAAGTTAATTCAATATGAAATGAAAGATGATTTTCCACATTATACTGTTTTTAAAAAAACTATTTAAAATTTTGTGTTCTGATCATTTCACTTCCTAACTAGAGTCACAAACCCTACACTGTTTGTAGGCATAAAGAGGTTGGTTTTTAGTTTTGCCTCTGTTGTAGCCACATTTTCAGTCAAGACCTGTCCGGTGTTTAGCTCTTTCTTAATAGTGTAACTTCCTGGGGTAATTTCTTCAAACTGTATAGGAACATTTTCACTATGTTGTGACTTTGGATCAAAGTTGGCGAGGACAACCTCAATATTCCCAGTAGCGCTATTTTTTGCTGCAAGCGCTTTCACCCAACTTCCCTTACCAAGTAGTTGTACTCTTTGATCAGAAATTGCGTCAAGCATTTTCAAAGCAAAGTATCTTGGTTTGGCTTTTGCGCCGAAATCGTTGTGTGTAAACATGCCCCAACGACCCCAGTATTCTTTTCCTTCTGGGCCTTTTCCATCTTGAATTTCGAAAACAAAGGCGCGCTCAACAACTCCAGTCATTTCTATAGCTCCAGCAACGGTATGTGCTGCAGAGTAGCCAGTATCATATCCTGCATCGACTTCG
Organism: uncultured Pseudomonadales bacterium; assembly: GCA_964652415.1. Classification (GTDB taxonomy): domain Bacteria; phylum Patescibacteriota; class Microgenomatia; order UBA1400; family PJMF01; genus VFLK01. Next base: position 14,964 of record CAZZDG010000004.1, read on the forward strand.
CTATCATGGCCCCACTCAGTAATGTGAAATTCTAACTGACCTTCGAATTGGGGAAAATTTTGAATTAAAGTACGAGCTGCATGCATGTCATCTTTATATACTTCCAAATCATTTGAGTAGCGATGCCAAGAGATAAAATCGAGTTGATAGTTGTTGTCAGCTGCAAATTTTAGGAGTGATTCCATCCAATTTTTGTAGTAGGCAGTAATGGCTGGTCCTCCTAGCTTAAAAGGTTTGGCTCCAGAAACATTCTTGGCTGCTAAGGCAGCGGCTTTGTATAAGTCTAAATAGTTTTTATCGCCGTAATATTTCCAGCCACCAAATAGGTCTGGCTCATTCCAAACTTCATAATAGACATCTGCTGTTCCGCGAGTACCGCTAACATGTTGAATAGTCTTTTGAACCAAGGTTTGCCATTTTCCAAAATTGTCTGGTTTCCCAACTATATCACTCGCACCAAATTGTGTTGGCATGTAAGAGAGCGCGATATATGGCTTTGCACCAGTTGCTGCAATATCATCTAAAATCAAATCAAGTTTAGAAAAATCATACGTGAAGTTGCCGTCACTACCTCCTACAACATCATAAAAATCGTAAATGTGATCAATACGAATATATTCTGGGTTAAGGGCCTTCACAGCAGGTGTAATATTCCCCATTCTCCATGCATGATCTTCACCACCCTGAGCTAAGTTTCTCCATGGTTTTTTATATGTCCCGAGTACTTTTGAGGTATACACATGAATGTTTGCATTTTCTCCTGAAGCTTTGCCAAAGAATTCTCTCACAATCCCTATTTGACTTGCTCCAACTATGGCTCCCACTACTAATACAATAAAAATAACAAATTGTGTAATGAGTTTGGCTTTTTGAGTTTTTTGTTGGTACATACTATATTAGTTTATCAGTAATGTATTTTATAAGTCATCCACAAATTTATTTTTTTGAATTATAGTTGACAACTTAGCACACTCTAGATATGATTGCTAATGAATGTTTTGCAAAATGTGCGCTAATTTAAATTTGCAAAAGATTGATGCAAAAATATGATAGATTTAACCGCCCGCCAAGTACAAATCCTTCGTGCAGTTATTGAGGAATTTATTTCAACTGCAGAGCCTGTTGGTTCTGAAACTGTTGATAAAAAGTATTCTATTGGTGTTTCTCCTGCGACAATTCGTAATGAAATGTCACAGCTCACAAAGCAAGGATATCTGACAAAAAGTCATAGTAGCGCTGGACGTGTTCCGACTCCTGTAGCAATGAAATTGTACGTGAATGAATTAATGAAAGAGAGAGATCTTTCTGTGGCTGATGAAGTTTCAGCAAAAGAAAAAATTTGGAACAGTCGTGACAAACTTGACCAAATGTTGTTTCAAATTACTAAAGTTTTGGCAGATAAATCTGGTGCATTGGCAGTTACCTTGTCTGACGAATTTCACTTATATCATTCTGGATATGCCAATTTACTGCAAATGCCAGAATTTTTTGATATTAAAGTAATGCGTAACGTATTGCAATTAATTGAAGAAGAAAAGCTGCTTGAGGAAATTTTTGATTCAAGTACAAATGAAAATTTAGTTCAAGTGATTTATGGTCCAGAATTGGGAAATAAGAATTTGAGTCCAATTGGTATCATTCACATGAGTTTTGAAGTCGAAGGACAGTTGGTTCATATAATGTTGCTTGGTTCTAGTAGATTTGATTACGCATACATTATTCCAATGATGCGCTATGTACGAAACTTAATTAAGGAGATAGTTGAATAGAATGTGGTGATGGAATATGAAAGATACAAAAAAACAAGAGGTCAGTACTCCAACAGAAACTGCGACTGAGTTAGAAATGAAGCTAGTTGAACTTTCTGAGCAATTATTGACAACTTCAAATCAGCTTGTTGAAGCAAAGAGACGTGAACAATTAGCTTTGGCAGACTATCAGAATTTAGTGCGACGAACTGCGGAAGAACGAGGACGTGTTGCTCGCCTGGCGGCTCGCAACTTTGTTGATGGCATGTTACAACCTCTAGGTCATCTCACGCTAGCTAGTCAACAGCTTAATGACGCAGGATTAACGATGGTAATTTCTCAATTGTGGCAAAGCTTAGAAGAAAATGGCCTTAAAAAAATCGACGCGCTAGGTAAAGATTTTGATGTAAACACTATGGAAGTAGTTGAAAAGGGTGACCAAGGTAAGAAAGTGCTCAAAATTGTTCGCGATGGGTATGTTCTCAATGATGAAGTTATTCAGCATGCGAAGGTTATTTTAAATTAGCAGTCTCCAGGTTAAATTGCTACTAGCAGTCTAATCAATTGTTTGCTAAAATTAGGAGTTGAAGTGGCAAGCGACGTGTTTGCACATGCGCAGTGCAACAAAGAGTCATGCAGCCAAAAAAAGTACAAAATCAAATTTAAGAAAAGGAGAAGACTATGTCTAATTCAAACTCTACAGGTAAAATTATTGGTATCGATTTAGGTACTACAAACTCAGCGGTTGCTGTGATGGAAGGCGGTACAGCAAAAGTGATTCCAACAGCAGAAGGTAGAAACACATTCCCTTCTATAGTTGCTTTTAAAGGCAGTGATGTTTCTGTTGGTGACGTTGCGAAACGACAAATGGTTTTAAATTCTAAGAAAACGGTAAATTCTGTGAAACGTTTCATGGGTGGAAAACTCAAGGCAGCGGGCGTTCAAAATGCTATTAAACACGTAGCTTATGAAGTCAAAGAGGGTAAAGATGGTATGGCTGTTGTTAAAATTGACAACAAGGAATATACCCCACAAGAAATTTCTGCAAAAATTTTGGCAAAAGCAAAAGCAGATGCTGAAAGTTATTTGGGCACTAAAGTTACTAGAGCCGTTATCACTGTCCCTGCATATTTCGATGATGCACAAAGACAAGCAACTAAACAAGCGGGTGAAATTGCTGGCTTAACAGTTGAGCGTATTGTTAATGAGCCAACAGCAGCAGCACTTGCTTATGGTCTTGATAAAAAAGGTAGTAGTACTATTGCTGTCTACGACCTTGGTGGTGGTACCTTTGATATTTCTATTTTAGAAATTGGTGATGGTGTGTTTGAAGTCAAATCAACAAATGGCGACACATTCTTAGGTGGTGATGACTTTGACAGTCAAATTATCGAGTGGATTATTGCAGAGTTCAAAAAAGAAACTGGCAAAGATCTCGCAAAAGATCCGCAGGCTTTACAACGTGTTAAAGACAGTGCAGAAAAAGCAAAAATTGAGCTTTCAAGCGCTGCTTCAACCGAGATCAATCAGCCATTTATTACCCAGGGTGATGATGGACAACCTTTGCACTTAACCATGACCCTCACTAGGTCAAAACTCGAAGAAATTGTGAGCGATTTAATTAAGAAAACCTTTAAGCCTGTTGAAAAAGCACTCAAAGATGCTGGAATGACAGCAAAAGATATTAATGAAGTTGTTTTGGTAGGTGGTCAAACCCGTATGCCAAAAGTGGTTTCAGAGGTTGAAAAATTCTTTGGCAAAAAACCACATCAAGGAGTGAATCCAGATGAGGTTGTTGCGATCGGTGCTGCAATTCAAGCTGGTGTTATCGGTGGAGATGTTACTGATGTTGTGTTGTTAGACGTAACCCCATTAACTCTTGGACTTGAAACTTTGGGCGGAATTAGAACTCCACTGATTGAGAGGAATACTACTATCCCAACCAGCAAGTCACAGGTGTTTTCAACTGCTGCAGACAACCAAACTCAAGTTGAAATCAACGTATTACAAGGTGAGCGCGAAATGGCTGCTGATAATAAATCACTCGGTAGATTTTTCCTTGATGGGATTCCACCAGCACGAAGAGGTATGCCACAAGTTGAAGTTACTTTTGACATCGATTCAAACGGTATCTTGCATGTAACTGCAAAAGAGAAAAACACTGGTAAAGAGCAAAAAATTAGTATTCAAAATTCAACCAACTTGTCTGATGAAGAAGTTGAAAAAATGAAGCAGGATGCAGAGGCACATGCAGAAGAAGACAAGAAGAAAAAAGAGTTGATTGAAGCTAAGAACCATGCAAATTCTGTTGCTTTTGAGATTGAAAAACAACTTGAAGAGTATGGTGACAAGCTTGAAGCCAAAGACAAAGAAGAAATTGCAGAAAATGCAAAGAAGCTCAAAGAGTTAGCTGGAAAAGATGATGTGACCAAAGAAGAGCTAGATAAAGCAACTGATGAGATGTTCAAATCTGCTCAAAAAATTGGTGAGGTAATGCAAAAAGCTCAAGCTGAAAAAGGTGGCGCACAAGGCGCTGGTCCAGAAGGTGCGGCTGCAGGTGCAAACTCTACCGCTTCTGATGCAAAATCTGAAACCAAAACTGGCAAAGATGGCGCAGAAGAAGGCGAAGTCGTGAACGAGTAACAATTGCGAGTTTACCTAATATAAATTGAATTTAAAAACTCGTAGTTGTTTTAAAGCACTACGAGTTTTTATTTCGCAGAAGTTAGCAGTTCCCATATTTGTCTGCTTAACAATTTAAACAGTAACTGGTAAAATCAAATACTATTATGCCAACCAAAAGAGATTACTACGATATTTTAGGGGTGAAAAAAGGCGCGGAAAAAGCTGATATTAAATCGGCATATCGCAAGGCTGCTTTACAGTGGCACCCAGATAAAAATCAGAATAATAAAGCAGAAGCTGAAACCAAATTCAAGGAAATCAATGAAGCATATCAAGTGCTTTCTGACGATCAAAAACGCAAAACGTATGATCAGTTTGGACATGCTGCTTTTGATCCTTCGAGTGGTATGGGTGGGAATCCATTCGCACGTGGTCAGCAACAAGGTGGTCCGTTCACTTATACCTACAGTTCTGGTGGCGCAAATCCATTTGAAAATGCAGATTTTGGTGATCCATTTGATATTTTTGAACAGTTTTTTGGCGGTGGGATGGGGGGATTTTCTCGAGCACAAGCTCGCCCTCGTTATTCTTTAACTGTTGATTTTCTTGAAGCTATCCATGGAGTAACTAAAGAAGTTGAAATTGAGGGTAAAAGACATAAAATTAAAGTTCCAGCAGGCGCAAATGATGGTACTAGAATTAGATTTACTGATTTTGATGTTTCAATTAATGTAGGGACGCATAAACGTTACAAGCGTGAAGGATATGATTTATTTGTTGATGAGCAAATTCCTGTTTCATTAGCATTACTTGGCGGCACCTTAGAAGTAGAAACGATTGATCAATCGTTAAAATTAAAGATTCGTCCAGGAACTGCTTCAAATACTATGGTGCGTTTGCGTGGTGAGGGTGTGCAACAGGTGCAAGGTCATGGCAAAGGTGATCTGTATGTTCGTTTTATCGTTGATATTCCAGAAAAATTGAACAAACAACAAAAAAAAGCTATTGAAGAGTTACAAAGGTTAGGATTATAAAAAAAGATATTGGGGAAATATGCAAAAAAACTTTATATTATTAACAGCAGTAGCCATGGGTGTCTTATTGTTATTTGTGACGCTGGGTTCAATTTCAAATAGAGCTGCTCAATTGAATGCGCCAGTAACAGATACTACTGTAAACAATGCTGTAGAAGAAGTAGTTGATTCTGCCGATACTCAACAAACTGAGTTTGAATTTAGCGCTACTCAGAGTGGACAAATTGCTTTAGAGTTACTCGAATCAAGTGCTGTGGTTGAGACCCAAGATTTTGGTGAAGCAGGAAAGTTTATAACAAGCATCAATGGACTAGCCGGAAATAACCAAAACTATTGGGCATTCTACTTAAATGATGGGTATGCAGAACAAGGGGTAAGTCAAACAATATTAGAAAAAGGTGATAGCATAAAGTTTATTTATGAAGCAATTACAGCAAACTAGCATATTAAAGCAAACACTTGCTGCAGGATTGGTATTTGTATCACGTTTGAATATTTTGCCAGCAAATGTAAGTCCTTTAGGTAGTTTTGGCTTTTTTGGTAACCCAATCTTATTTGCTCTAACAATCGTTGCTTTTGATCTTTTAATTAAAGGTATATATCCGGGATTTTGGTTAACCTACATTGGCTTTGCTAGTTATGCAGTCTTGGGTAAATTAGCAAAAAATAGTTTGAAACGACAACTAGTTCTACTCCCTTTCGCCTCATTTTTATTTTTTTTGTTCTCTAATTTGGGTGTTTGGTGGTATTGGTACGACCACACTTTTACCGATTTATTACTTTGCTATGCGTTAGCAGTTCCATTTTATTCGAGAACTTTGATGAGTGATCTATTTTTTGGATATTCTTACATTACTTTAAAAAGTTTTAGCAATTTGTATGGAGCATCTTTTCAATGGTTGTATGTCACAAATAGATTAACTAAAACCGTTACTGTACCATCTCTCACCAAAATCAAAACCTAGGTTCTCAAAACGAAACGCACCACTGAGTCGGTAGAATACACCGACTAATTGATGAATATGGAACTGAAATTACATTGCAATTACTGCGTATGTTGGGATAAGTAATTAAAAAAAAGGCCCCACGGCGGCATAAACCGCCGTGGGAATTAAACAAAAACTAAGGAACCTACCCCCCATCATCTTCTCAATGACAGCGCAGATCAGCACGATAAGGATCAAAATTAAAATGCAACCCGGTCCTTCTAAGAAAAACTTTAACACTTTTCCTCCTTGCCCCCTTATGGGGAGCTAGGTATTTTGCTCCAGCAAAGTGCTGGGCAGTTCAGCAAGAATACACAACTGTGATTACCTCAGCTGCTTTCTTACCAAAGTGCCCAGCACTTTGTGTCTTAGTTTTTTGTTTTATTAATGTACTGCGATATTTCCCTAGAAAAAATACAGAAACTGCATTTTTTCAGACCTTGAGCACCTTTGTAAGTGCCAATGCTCTCAGGTACGAGGTGTACCATAAGAGAAATAAGGCTTATAATATAATACCATAAGCCTATAGAGTAGCAAGTACCAAATACATATTGAATATGTATTTGTAAGGATTGTACCCTAAGTTACTGGGTCATGCAAAAACCCAGACTAACCACAAACACCTGGACCTACTCACTCCTCATATGGTGCGTTTGCGTGGTGAGGGCGCACAAAACGTGCAAGGTCGTGGTAAAGGCGATCTGTATGTGCGTTTTACTTTTTGGGTATTCCTACATTGTTTTAAAAAATTCCAATTTGTTCAATAAAACGGTTTTTTTATCAGTTGCATTTAGGTTTGGTAAAGTAGTTTGAATAATTGGTTGCTTTAGCATCTTTACACCCAACTTGTTTTTCATTTACAATAGAAACAATGTCAAACTCTGCCCAAGTAAAATCTAAAGCTCCCCATGTTCAGTTGGGAGAACTTGCTTCAACAGCTATTGCCGGGAACGATATTCTGTCTTCTTCGCTGTACGTTTGCGGAATAGCATCGCTTTTTGCAGGAATTTGGGCGCCATTTGTTTTTATTTTAATTGCTGTCGTTTTGTATCTATATAAACATGTATATACAGAAGTTGTTGAGGCGTTACCTCTCAATGGAGGCGCATACAACTGTTTGCTGAATGCTACTAGTAAGAACATTGCAGCAGCAGCCGGCATAATGACCGTGCTTTCGTACATGGCAACTTCGGTTATTTCGGCAAAAACAGCAGTTGAATATGCGCATACTGTGTTGCATCAAATTCCAGTTTTACCTGTTACTGCCGGTATCATTATTTTTTTTGCATTACTCACAATCATGGGTGTAAAAGACAGTGCTAAAGTTGCGATGGGAATTTTCTTTTTCCATATTTTTGTTTTGACTATATTTGTTGTTATAGGTTTGATTCATTTATTTAATAATGGCACTGGTTTCTTGATTGAGAACTTAGGTAGAACGAATGAAATTTTTGCAAGTCAAGGTAGTTTCAGGATGCTCTTTTTGGCTTTTGCGGCTTCTCTTCTTGGAGTTTCTGGTTTTGAAAGTAGTGCGAACTTTGTTGAAGAACAAAAACCGGGTGTCTTTAGAAAAACACTTCGAAATATGTTGTTGGGTGTCGCAATTTTCAATCCATTAATTTCTTTGGTGGTTCTGTATAGTTTGCCACTCGCAACGATAACTACAGTAAAAGATTTTGTGTTATCAGAGAGTGCCATGATGATTGGTGGCAAAGCATTGCAGTATTTAGTTGTTATAGATGCAACGCTCGTTCTTTCCGGTGCAGTGCTGGCTAGTTTTGTTGGAGCAACCGGACTTTTATACCGTATGACACTCGATCATTGTTTGCCGACAAGTGTCTTTTTACCAAAACTAAAGCAGAGAAATCAGAACGTAACTCGTTTAGTTATCGCGTTTGCAGCTCTTTGTTTGTCTGTTACTTTTATAACTAAAGGTGATTTATTATCTTTGGCTGGAGTGTATACAATCAGCTTTTTGGGTGTGATGACCTTTTTTGCTTTTGGAAATTTAATGCTCAAAAAGAACAGGCCAGATCTGAAACGAACCTATAACGCTCCTGTTTTGTTTGTTGTCTGCGCTGCTTTATTTACTGGAATTGGAATTGTTGGCAATATTATGATTGATAGTAAAAACTTACTCTATTTTGCGATGTATTTTCTGCCTAGTTTTTACTTAGTGATGATGATGATTTATAGAGATTATATTTTGGAATTTGCATTAACTACAACTAAAAAAATACCTTGGTTAAACAAGAAAATTTTGCTTCTTTTTGAACACGTAATTCATCCAAGAATTATACTTTTTGCACATCATCCGGAAAAACTTTACAAATCTTTAGAGTATATTCGTAAAAATGAAACGAGCAGAAGAATTACCGTTGTTTTCTGCCCGGCAAAAACAGAAAATACTGCTTCGTTAACTAAAAAGTTCCAGGAACATATTACTTTTTTTGAAGAAGCAAAAATTTTTCCTGATTTTGATTTAAGTCTTGAAGTATATGAAGAGCATCCATTTGGTCCAGAGGCGATTCGAAGCTTGGTACAACGTTTTAGAATTAGCGCAAACTATGTATTTATTGGCTCAATTCATCACTTTCATAGTTTTTCATTTGAAGATTTGGGTGGGGTGCGAGTTATTCAATAAACCTTTATTTTTTCGCCATTTATGATATATTCATAATTCATTAATGTTAACTAAAACCATGACTGAAGATAGCAATAAATCAAATCGTAGTGAGCTCCAAATTTACGTTTTTAATGGTGTTGAAGATGAGTGGTCTTTTATCAGTGCCATTAATGATCCAATCAAACGTTTTGGGCATATTTCTGAGCTTGAAAATGCAACAGATGCTTACTTTTTGTCATTAGCAACAGAAAAAGATTTTGTTTACATTACACCTAAACCAATTTCTCAAGAATTTCAGGATTATGCTCAGTCTTTACTACATTTCCAGAAGTGTCGAGTAATTACTCCGACGTTAAGAAGTCATTTAATCTGTGAGGATCTTATAGTTGATTCCAAATCTTTTAACGAACTAATTACTCTAGCCAAAGAATATAAAAAAGTACTCCTAACAAGTTACTCAGCATCTTTTGAATTTTATTCATTATATGAGCAGCTACTCGGAGCTGGTCTTGATGTATCAATTCCAGAAGCACCAGATTATGCGAGCGCTTGGACAGTGAATTTTTTTGGTAGTAAATCGGGAATTCGTCAGCTTGCTCAAAAAAGTAGAGCTCAAGAACCAGACTTTATGATGCCCGAGGGTATTATTTGTATGGGAAAACGAGACGCTGCAAAAATCGCGGCCAATCGGTATCTAAAAAATAAAGGCGTTGTTATTAAAACTAACAAGGGTAGCGGTGGGAATGGAGTTTTGATTTTTCGCGATGGTGAGCTGCCAACTGAATATCGAGGTTGTGTGAAGAAAATTCTTGACTCTATGGAAGAGCGTTATTGGGATATTTATCCGGTAGTTATTGAAGATCTGGTAAATATTCAATACAACGGAATGGGCGGTTTTCCTAATGTCGAGTTTAGAATCCATAAAAATGGCAGAATTGAGATGCTGTATGTGTGCGCCTGCCAAGTAACTCCAAAAGGTGTTTTTTATGGTATTGATATTAATGAGAATATTATTAATGACAGGCTGCAAACACGCATGGAAGATACTGGTTATTTTATCGCAGAACAATATTTGGCAGACGGGTATAGGGGCTATTTTGACATTGATATGATGTATGCTAAAAACGGGCATGTGTATGTTTGTGAGTCGAACACGCGTAATACTGGAGGGACCGATGTATATAAATTGTCAAAGGCTTTGCTTGGTAAGAATTTCATGACCGATGGGTATACTATTTCACGAACCAGACATGATTGGTTTGAAAAGAATGCATATTCATTTTCCGATATTCTAGTGACTCTGAGTGAATTACTCTATGACCCTAAAAAAAGAGAAGGAATTTTGATTAACTCTCATTATTTTGTTAGAGATGGTGGATTGATTTACACAATTATTGGTAAAAACAAGAAAAAGGCCTACGAACTAGAAAAAATGATGGTAGGTTTACTTTCTTCACTTGAAAAACTAGGCAGCAGTTTCAACAATATGGTTGTGAGCCAGCACATGGTATCCACTCCAGTCACCTAATTCAATAGAGATGTTGTCTGAGTGGTGAAACATATTTCATCTATTTTTAGCCATGGCTTCTCAGCCATGATGTAACCAACAAAAACCAAGTTAATCCATTTGTTCAAGTTTTTTCATGATATTTGCATTGATATAACGTCCCATATATGCGTATAATACGCATTGAGTATGTATTTATAAGAAAATGATAAATAAAGTATGAACAGAGAGGCTTTTGCTGATACTTGTCCAGAACATGTAAAAGAAAAACATAGTGTCAGATTTATATTATCAATAATTCATATATGACAAAGCACCCATTTGAAAAGATAAGAGAAAGATGGATACAAACAGACTCAATGGCCGGAGTAGGTATTGATCCAGATATTGACAAAATTCCTGAAGAGATTTGGGAACAAGTTGGTGGAAAGCAAAATGTCGCAGATGCATTCACATTGTTCTTAAGAACAGTTATTGATGCCACAGCGAGTCTTGCTGTTGATTATAAAGTAAACTCAAGCTTCTTTTTTGATGAACAAGGAAGGCGCGCTTTAGCTAGAGTTTTTAAACATATTGAAGAGAAACATCCTCAAGTTTTAAGAGTGTGTGACGGTAAATTCGCAGATATAGGAAACACGAGTGAAAAATTAGTTCAGGCAATTTTTGATGATCTTGGCGCTGATGCAGTTTTACTGAATCCCTATTTAGGTTTTGATGGTATTGAACTATTTGCTGATCGGAGTGATAAAATAGTTATTTTATGTGTAAATACTTCTAATCCTAGCGCGAAAGAAATTCAAAATTTAGATGTACATGGTGAACCTTTATAGATGCATATTCTTAAAAAAGCGATGACGGATTGGAATAAGCATGGAAATATTATTCCGGTTTTGAGTGCAACTCATCCAGAACAGCTTCGAAATATTAGAGATATCATTGGAGAAACACCAATTTTACTAGCTGGTGTAGGTGCACAAGGTGGTAGTTTAGAAGAAAGCGTTCCGTATCTGCTTGATAGCAATGGTTATGGTCTCATGATTAGTTCTTCTCGAGGTATTTTGTACCCAACAAGAAGTTCTGATGAAACTATTGGAGAAGCTTCTCTTCGTGAATTGAAAAAATTAAGTACTGCAATTAATAGAGCAAAAAAAGGGCAAGTATAATGACAAATAAAGATGCATATAAATACGAACCATTTTCTGATGTAGCTACTGTTATTAATAGAAATACCAATGTTACAAAGAGTGAAAAGCCATTTGTTTTGCTACTCGGATGTTCGGGAATAGGAAAGTCAACTTTGATTAAATCAATGAACGAGCAAACAGACCACAAGTTTGGATATGTGACTCCATATACAACCAGACAACTGAGAATAGGAGAAACGGATAAGATTCATATAAGTGAAGCTGCTTTTCAAGCTATGAGTGCTGAGGGTATGTTTATTTACGAAAAAACTTTATATGGAAATAGGTATGGTACTCCTATAGAAACAGTTTCAGAAATTCAAGATCGTCAGCAGATTCCAATTTTAGATTTTCCACTTACAGATGTTGATAAGTTTACTTGCTTAGCTTTATCTATTATTCCAGTATATATTTTCCCAAGGACTATTATGGATTGGTATAATCAAATTGCAAGATTAAATAGACTGAGCTTCTGTAGGTTGAGAACTGGACTTCATGAACTGAGAGCTTTTCAAAACCTTGACCAACAACCAGTGCAAAATCTTCAGTTTATTTCTCACGCTGTTGTTAATAATCCAGGAGGAGTTAATCAAGCTGCCTTAGAACTTTTGACTTTTTTGAATAAAAAAGGCATTTCAACAACATAACTATTTACGCAAAACGCTTTACTTTAAATTATCAAGAGTATATTTATGGGTATGGCTACTTTGTTACAAAATTTTTCTTTTTTGTAGTAGTTCGCATAATTTTATATGCAGTTCTATTTTCTTTTGCGTAGTTCATGGGTACAGCAATTAATTGATTACATTTCTCGCAAATAATAGGATCTAAATCTGTATAATTTTGTTTCATTTTACACAATGATGGATATTTTTCAGGCCATGCAATACGATCTAAGTAGGATCTTTTAAGTTGTCCAGGCCCATCTTTTTGGTAAATAAATAACAAGTTACTGCATTTTGAGCAATAAATTTTGAGAATTTTTGATGTTCCTCTTGTTTTTTGAAAATTGTCAGTTTTAATTTTATATATTTGCTCATTTGGCAGAGTTATTTTTTTCATATATCTGATTTATTGATTATACTATATTTGTGTTATAATATACTCTTGAAGATAGTTTGAAACGGGAAGGGACTCAAGAAAACGGGTTCTTTTTTTTACACAAAGCTCAAACTGAACTAATAAGGTATAAATTAAATTTAGAAATCAATAAATAAGGAAATAGAATATGTCAGCTCAAGCAAGCGCAAACATTGCACGTACAGAATTTGCAGCTGCAATCAACCAGATTGCAAACGAAAGACAAATTGATCCAGCATCTATTTATGATGCAATCAGACAAGCTTTGGTTTCTGCATATAGAAAACAATTTGGTCACTTAGAAGAAGAGTCATACTATTATGTAGAGCTCAATGAAGATTCTGGTGAATCAACTATTTTTAAATGCCCAATTTTAGAAAAAGATGAGGAAACTGGTGAAATTACCAAATGGGATGCAAAAAAAGCTCAAGACGTAACTCCAGCAGGTTTTGGTCGTATTGCGGCACAAACTGCAAAGCAAGTTATTTTACAAAAAATCAGAGAATCAGAAAAAGATAAAGTGATTGCTGATTTTGAATCTCGTGTTGGTGAAATTGTAACCGCTCAAATCCTTCGTATGGATGGTAGAGCAGTTATTTTGGATATCGGCAGAGGTCAAGGTTACATGCCACCAGAAGAGCAGATGCGTGGTGAGTTCTACAGAATGAATAACCGTATCACTGTTTTGATTAAAGAAATTAGAGATTCACACAAAGGTAAGAGAATTATTGTTTCAAGAGCAGATAAAGAATTAGTTTCTAAGCTTTTCGAAAGAGAAGTTCCAGAAATTGCAGCAGGTACAGTTGAAGTTGCCTTAATTGCTCGTGAGGCTGGTGTGAGAACAAAATTAGCCGTCAGATCAACCCAAGAAGGTGTTGATCCAGTTGGCTCCTGTGTGGGACAACGTGGTGTTCGTGTGCAAGAAGTTATTAGAGAGCTCAACAACGAGAAACTCGATATTATTCCTTTTTCAGAAAATAAGAATCTTTTGATTCAAGGTGCGCTTGCTCCAGCTGAAGGTTTAAAAATTGTTATAAAAGAAGATGAAGGACTTGTTGAAGTCACAGCTCCAGACGATCAACTTTCACTTGCAATTGGAAGAGGCGGACAAAATGTTCGTTTAGCTGCAAAATTAACCAACTACAAGATTACAATTAAATCAGCTTCAGGAGAAGTTAGATCTAAAGTAACTGGTACAGAAGAATACGAAATTGATACTTTTGTTGGACTTGAAGAAGATACCAGAAACTTCTTAGTCGAAAATAAATTAACCACACTTGGTGATTTGAGTAGATTTAAAAACAAATGGTTAGAAGCTGAACTTGGTGCAGATCAAGAAAAAATCTTATCAGAAAAAGTTGAGGTATTCGAAAAAGAAATGTCTGAGAGAGATCCAAGAGATTTTAGAGACTCAGCAGTTAATTTATTAAAAGATTAACTACAAAAAAAGTAACGAACGAAAAAGTAAGGAACACACTATGGCACTGCAAACCAGACCACCAATCATCACAATCATGGGCCATGTTGATCACGGCAAAACGACATTATTAGATTACATTCGTAAAACAAATGTGACTGCTAGTGAAGCTGGTGGAATTACTCAACATACTGGTGCTTATAGTATTGAACACAACGGTAAAGATATTACTTTTATTGATACTCCGGGTCATGCCGCGTTTAATAAAATGCGTGAGCGTGGAGCAAAAATTACTGATATTGTGATTTTAGTTGTGGCAGCTAATGATGGTGTGAAACCTCAAACTATTGAGTCAATTCGCCACATTAAAACTGCTAATGTTCCTGTTTTAGTTGCAATAAACAAAACAGACTTAAAAGATGTTAACTTAGATTTAGCAAAATCTGGTTTAGCTGAGCATGGCTTAGTTGTTACTGATTATGGTGGTGATATTGAAGCTGTGGAAATTTCCGCTAAAACTGGAAAGAATGTTGATAAATTGTTAGAAACAATTAATGTTATGGCTGAGTTACTTGAACTTGAAGCAGATAAGCAGGCCCCACTCGAAGCAGTTGTGATTGAATCTTCAAAAGATGCAAGACGCGGTATTTTAGCAACAGTTATCGTTAAAAAAGGTACTCTTAAAGTTCGCCAAGACGTCTATGCAGATAGCGTTGAAGGTAGAGTCAAATTACTCGTGTCTGCAACTGGTGAGAGTTTGGAAGATGTTTTACCTGGTTTTTGTGCAGAAATTGTTGGGTTCAAAGAAATTCCAGCAGTTGGATCTCTGGTTCGTGATATAAATGCAGAATACCTTGACTCTGATGAAGGAATTGAAGCTGTTGTTCCAGCAAATCCTTGGGGTGATATTGATTTTTCTCAATTGGTTACTAATGTAGATCATCCAAAACTGAACTTGATAATTAAGGCAGATGTACAGGGTACTCTTGAGGCAATCTTGCAAGTCATTGATGAAGATAGTACTCATGTTATTTCATCTGGAGTTGGTGAAATTACTGAGAGTGATGTTGAGTCAGCTCAAACAAGTAATGCACTGATTATTTCATTCCATAATAAGGTTTCTGGAAAAATTAAGAAAATTGCAAAAGAAAATGGTGTCAAGATTAAATCTTACGATATTATTTACAAGCTCATTGAAGATTTACAGAAGCAAATGTTGAAGTTGCTTGAGCCAACTATTGATGAAGTTGTATTAGGTGAAGCAGAAATTATGCAACTCTTTGAGATGAATGGTGAAACCATTGCAGGATGTAAGGTCAAAACTGGTGAAATTAAGAAAAATGATAAATTTCACTTAAAACGTGGTGAAGAGATTGTTATGGATCCAACTCCTAAGAGAATGATGCATGGCAAAGAAGAAATCACAGAAGTTAAGGCTAAGAATGAATTTGGCATGACTTTCAAAAATAAAAAACTTGATTTTAGAGTTGGTGATACTTTGATTGCATACAAGATTGAGGATGAAGACGAAGAATAGTCGTGATATAATAGTATATAGTAAAATAAATTGGTTACTTTACTTGTGAGGTTTAGACTTCGCTTGTAAGGGAAAGGAATACCATGGCTTTATCAAAAGCTCAAAAACAACAAATTATTGTAGACTTCGCTCTCTTTGAGGGTGATACTGGATCTCCAGAAGTACAGATCTCTTTATTAACTGCATCTATTCAAGAATTAACCAAACATTTGGGTAGTCACAAAAAAGATGACCACTCAAGAAGAGGTTTGCTCAAACAGGTTGCAAAAAGAAGAAGATTACTCAACTTCTTACTTTCTAGAAGTGAAGAAAGATACAGAAAACTGATCGACAGATTAGGTTTGAGTAAATAATTGTATTGAAATAAAATTTGACCAGTTGGTTAAATTATAAAGACCTCGGGATTCTCCCGGGGTCTTTTTCGTATTACACCTTTTTTTTGTCAAGTAGTTCTATTCGGAAAGTAGAAAAAGGTGTATAATTTAATTCAGTAAAAAACCATATACCAAGGATATCATGATTACAAATTCAGCAACTGCCGAACAAGGTTTTATAATTAGTGATTCATTCAAGACAGCCTGGAGTGTTTTTAAGAAAGAATGGATTACTGTATATGCTGTGGAGCTATTGCCAATGGCAGTTGTCTTTATTTACAACATATTCATGGGTACTACAGAAGAAGGTTCAGCTCTTTCAGTGGTTTGGATGCTTGCTTATATGGTTATTCAGTTTATTGTTTCAATGGGATTAATCAAAGCATATCTTGAGATTATTCGTGGCAAAAAAGTGAGCATGGAAACATTTAGTTCAGTCGCTCCAAAAATTCTTAAGTATATTGCCGCTCAATTTTTAATGATTTTGATTGTTCTTGGCGGTTTCTTGCTTTTCATTATTCCAGGTATCATTTTCTCAATTAAATTTATGTTTACTCCTTATCTAGTGATTGATAAAGATATGGGTCCAATTGAAGCTCTCAAAGCAAGTGCAAAAATGACTGATGGAGTTAAATGGGATTTAATTGGCTTTATGTCTGCTGTAGTAGTTTTAATGTACTCAGGAGCTTTAGCACTTTTAGTTGGACTTATTATTACAATTCCAGTAGGCACTTTGGCTTATGTAGTCTTGTATGAGAGATTGCTTAAAAGACTATAAAGAGCCGAGGCGTTCATTTATCTAACCTTTTTCATGCTATAATACGACTATTAAAAACTAATAGTGGTACAAAAAAGTCTCATTGAGGATTCAAGAGAGGTGATAAAATTGTTGCTCTGGTGAGCAGCAAAAATCTTTATCTTTTCTCAGGGAATACTCACATAAGTAGACAGTTTGTGCCCTAGAGAAAGGAAGACGGATGTCATATCCTACCTATCCAAACACGTATAAGAAAACCATTCAAATTGGTGACAAAGAAGTCAACATAGAGATTGGCAAATTTTCAGAGCAAGTTTCTGCTGCAGTCCTCGTGACTTGCGGTGAAACTGTGGTTCACAGCACTGTTGCTTTAGGCAGAAAAGTTAACTTGGGATATTTCCCACTCTCAGTTGAGTTCATGGAAAAGCTCTATTCAGCAGGAACAATTAAAGGTTCAAGATGGGTCAAGAGAGATGGCCGTCCTTTAGATGATGTCGTTTTGAAAGGTCGTGTTATTGACCGTTCACTTCGTCCAATGTTTCCAGATGGTTTAACTCATGAAGTTCAGGTAATTAACACTGTATTTTCATATGATGGTCAAAATGATCCAGATATGCTCGGACTTTTGGGAAGTGCAATTGGTTTAAGTATCAGTGAAATTCCATTTGATGGGCCAATCGCTGGTTTAAGAATTGGCTACAGCAAAGTAACCCAACAATTTTCATTTAACCCAACTCACGATGAGAGAGATGCTTCTGACCTCGACTTAATTGTCGCAGGTACAGGAGAAACTGTTGTCATGGTTGAAGCAGGAGCAAACGAAATTAGTGAAGACGTTATGGTAGAGGCATTACTCAAGGCCCAAGATGAAATGGGCAAAATTTGTGCAACAATCAAAGAAATCGTTGCAGAAGTTGGCAAAGAAAAAGTAGTTCTTATTTCCGAAGCAGAGACAGAAATTGCGGAAAGAATTAAATCTCTTGAGGAAAAAATTTATGCAACAAAGCGAGAGCAATTAAAAGCAATCGTTTTGAAAAAAGGTGTACTTGCTAAACATTCAGGCTTAGAAGAGCTTCAAGCTGAATTAGTAGTTGAGTTTAACGTTGGTGCTGGAGAAACTAAAGAAGTTCCAGAATCAGAAATTTATTCAGCGGTCTATAACTTGACCAAACGTGTTGCCCGAGAAATGATTATTCAAGACAAGGTTCGTCCAGATGGTAGAGCTACAGATGAGATCAGACCAATTTGGGTAGAAATTGATGTGTTCCCAAGAACTCATGGTTCAGCAATGTTTAAACGTGGTGCAACTCAAGCAGTTACCATTACAACTTTGGGAGATCCTTCACTTTCTATGCTCATTGAAGGCATTGATGGAGAAGAAAACAGAAGATATTTCCACCAATACAACATGCCACCATACGCATCTGGTGAAGTGGGTAGATTCTTTGGAGCAGGCAGACGTGAGATTGGTCATGGTGCATTAGCAGAAAGAGCTCTTAGACCAATGCTTCCTTCTCAAGAAGAATTCCCATACACAATTCAAGTTGTTTCAGAAATTGTCAGTTCAAACGGTTCAACTTCTCAGGCATCTGTGTGTGGTTCAACTTTGTCACTTATGGCAGCAGGTGTTCCTATTAAACGTCCAGTTGCAGGTATTGCAATGGGATTAATGAGTGATGGCACAAACTTTGTTGTTTTGTCTGATATTCAAGGTCTTGAAGATCACGTTGGTGACATGGACTTTAAAGTTGCAGGAACCAGTGAAGGTATTACCGCAATTCAAATGGATATTAAACTCAAAGGTATTCCAAGACCTGTTCTCGAGCAAGCTCTCGAACAAGCAAAAGTCGGCAGAATGCATATCATGGGTGAAATGCTCAAAGTAATTAGTAAGCCTAGAACAGAACTTTCAATCTACGCTCCAAAAGTACAACAATTAACCATTCCACAAGAGAGAATTGGTGAATTGATTGGCCCAGGTGGCAAGATGATCAAGAGTATCATCGAGAAAACTGGTGCAGAGATTAGTGTTGATGAAGACAAAGAAAAAATGCTTGGTTTAGTCAACATTTCTTCTCCAGATCAAGAAAAGATCGATGCTGCATACAAAATTATCAGTAACATGATGAGAGTTATGGAAGTTGGCGAAGAATTTGAAGGTCCGGTAACCAGAGTTGAAAGTTACGGCGCATTTGTTGAATACTTGCCAGAACGAGAAGGATTAGTCCACGTTTCTGCAATGAGCACTGAGTTCGTAAAAGATGCAAGTGATATGGTCAAACTTGGTGATGTAGTTAAAGTGAGAATTGCTGAAATCAAAGAAGATGGCAAAATTGGTTTAACAATGTTAACCCCAGAGCAACAAGAAGAAGTCAACGCAAAGCGAGCCGAACGCGGCGGCGGTGACAGAGGTGGTTTTGGCGGAGGTGACCGTGGTGGAAACCGTGGCGGCCGAGACTTTAGAGGTGGCCGTGGCGACAGTCGTGGCGGTGACCGAAGAGGTTCAGACCGTGGTGGATTTGGCGGCGGAGCCAGAAGACCAGTTGTGAGACGACACG
>CAZZDG010000005.1:0-33982 GCA_964652415.1 uncultured Pseudomonadales bacterium
TCTCAATCGGTATATTGTACCGACTAAGTGGTGCTTTTCGTTTTAGAACTTTATTTAGTCTCTTTGCGAGATAAAAATCTTCACTGCTCAGACACTGCTCTTTAAAAGATTACTTATTAAAATTGTGAGTCAATTTTCATGACGGCTTAGTGTGTATGGTTATAGTACATAGTAAGCTGTCATGAAAAAATCATAGCAGCATTATCCAATCTTATTGGTCCACTCATAAGAGTGAGAAGGAAGGTGAAAAACCAAAACTTTCAGTTTCTGTTTTTTGTTAATTACTCTTGCCTTTCGGTAAGAGTACCAAACCAACCCCGCAAGGGGTACAAAACACAAAGAATTAGGGAATCGAATGCCTACCAAACCACAACTCATTCAAGAAAATGCGGAACTTACCAAGGCCGCGGGCGATTTGTTCATGCAACTCGAATTCGCTAAGTTGGGCCTGAAAATGGCTTTGCCCTATGTCGCGGAAGCACTGGAAAAACAAGCGATGGCCCAAACCCGGTCCAACCCCAGCATCACCTCTTGGCCGCTCCATACCGTCAACGTCAACGGCGTTGGCCTCAAGCTGAGCGCCACGCCTAACTGGCGGAAGCGCTCTAAGGTGACCACCACCGAGATTGACGGGAGCGGCAACGACGCCACTTTCAGGGCGGTGACCACCGCCGAAGTTCAAGTCCGCATTGAGTTCGGTTTCTTCGGCGTTGAGAATGTTACCGGCACGATGCAAAACATCGAAACCGGGTTGACTGGCTCCAACGATGTCGAAATCGAAAACGTGTTATCCTTCCAGGTCAGCATCGCTGGCAAAGTGAAAGATGTCCGCATCACTGTCAAAGGCCAAATCGCTGAAGCATTCTTCGGTCTCGCGGCCGGGTATAGCGAGACCATCGCGTCCCTGAATAGCGATCAAGAAGTCTGCGTCTGGTGCGGTGAAATGCATCAAGAAAACAAAATCGTCGTGGAAGTCAGCATCAGCTAACACCCCCCCCCACAATTACATAAGTAACTTTAAGAGCAAAAGGCCTCGTCATAGACGAGGCCTTTTTGCATTTCCAAACCTGTACCATAAAATAATAAATTAAAGACCCTAATGTGTATTCTGCTGCCACGTCCCCTGGGGAGTATTCCTACGAATTGGGGATGGATCTAACGCCTGCAACTGTTCAATATTCTCAACACTTCTAAATACTAAAGACAAAATTGTATCTTCAGTTAGGTTATGAACATGAAAGGGGATTGTTGGCACACCATACGGCAAACTATTCATATATGCACTCCGAGTTTCTCCCTCAACAAAAGATGGCATCTGAAATGGCAACATCTTATTATCTAAAAATTTTGTCCGAGCTGATGCTTCACCACCGTATGGTTTAAAACACTCACCTGCAGAGTCAGTAAAATAGAGCATACCGCCCGGCGATTCAACAGTACCTCCCGCAACTGCACTAGAAACACCAATGCCTGAAGCACCAAGTGCAAGAGTAGTTGCAATATGATCACTCGCCCCACCTTCAACAATTACTGGAATTGAAATCTCACCCCGTAACTCCCAAAGCAAGATGGGCCAATCTATCACAGACCCACTGCGCACCCCAGTAATACAACGCCCACCACCACCAATGCCAATATACAACCCATCAGCACCAGCTGCTTCTATCTGTTGGGCTTGAGTCACATCAACAACTTGACCGGCAAAAATTTCAATCTCATCTCCAAATGCTTTTCGTAGTGCCGCAACTGTGCGAACTACAGAAAGTCCTGGCTCTGGCGAATACACTCTAAAAGTCCGGACTCCTACTTTATATAAAGCCCTCGCTCTTACCAAAGCTTTTAATGGATCTGCATCAAGCACACCCATAATATTATGTTTCCAGTGTTCAAGCAAAAATTGTTTTTGATACTGACTTCTACCAATCAGAACTTCACTTTCTTCTAAGGCAATAAATGCTTCACGAGCAAGGGCAACCTGTCGATCTATATCATTAAATGGACCATTTCTTGGCACACCAACTAATGAGAGACACTGCGCCATTGTTGAAATAGCATATACGCTCCCCCAAGCATCTGGCATTGCAGAACCCACCAAAATTGATCGTGCATATTTACCCAGTTTTACAAATGGCCCATTATTTAGTCTAAATTTTCGCGAAACTCGTTCTCTCTGTGAGCCAACGACACGAATTCCCAAATCAGAAATAGAAATTGCTAAACCTTTTTCAATATTTTCCTCCATCACATGACTACTTACTTTTTGGGGTGCTACAAATGGATTCTTCTGAATCTTTTTGAGTGCCATAATTCGTTCTGGATGATTAAATATTTCTAAAAAATACTGCCGTATCCTGAGAATTCTAAGCATCTCTTGCAACGGCACCATGCCTCGATGTTTATATGGCAAAGAATCAAATGGAGTTTTGAGCAAACCCTGGCTTGGGTATGCACTACTATTTTCCTGGCTTTCTATATACCAATACTTCAAGTAGTTGGTAAGATCTTTCTCAAATGGGGAGAGTTTTTCACTAATATATTCCTCCCAAATTTTTGTATCACGAAATGAAGCAAACGGTAATTTAGTTATATCCATAGTTGCTATAGTACCAAGTTTTATAAACCATACACAATACGTAGCAACTGTATATATTTAGACTAGCTAATAAATTAGCTCAACTTTGCAATAACTTTTTGCACAAGCGTGT
This sequence comes from uncultured Pseudomonadales bacterium, assembly GCA_964652415.1. Lineage (GTDB taxonomy): Bacteria > Patescibacteriota > Microgenomatia > UBA1400 > PJMF01 > VFLK01. Next base: position 2,706 of record CAZZDG010000005.1, read on the forward strand.
CAACTAAGTGAGGGTAGAATGGAGAAACGATCACTTCTTCTGGTTTCGGATCTGTTACTAATGAAGCTAGAGCATCGACTAATGCAATTTTTACTTCCATAGTTATTTGCTTCAATTTAAGCTCGTGCGCAATCTTGAAAATCGCTGGAAAAGCCAGAACATTATTTATTTGATTTGCAAAATCACTTCTGCCAGTTGCAACCACGTAAGCACCTGCTAGTTTTGCAGCGTCAGGCATAATTTCTGGATCAGGGTTTGCCATAGCAAAAACAATCGATTTTTCTGCCATATTTTTAATAAGTTGTGGTGATATAGTACCAGGCCCAGAAACACCAACGACAACGTCAAAACCAACTAGAGCTTGTTCAGGTGTACCTTTGAGAGAATCATAGTTACTAATACCAGCAACAGCCTGCTTGTACACATTCATTCCAGGTCTTCCTTTGTACAAAGCTCCTTGACTATCAAACACAACTACATCCTTAACTCGTGGCAAATTGTCGATAAAGGAACAACTTTCCGCACGACAATTTGCCCCAGAAAGCATTTTTGCTATTGCTAAACCTGCTGCACCAGCACCAACAATACCAACTCGTAAACTTTCATACGGTTTTTGCACAACTTTCGCTGCATTTCGTAGCGCTGCAGCAACAACAATTGCTGTTCCATGTTGATCATCATGGAACACTGGAATCCCCAAATCTTGTAATGACTCCTCAACCTGAAAACAATTTGGAGCTTTAATATCTTCAAGATTGATTGCACTAAAAGTTGGCGCGACCCATTTTACAAATTTAATTACTTCTGCAGGCTCTTTTGTATCTATAACCAAAGGAAATGAATCTAAACCTGCAAATTTTTTAATCAATAATGCTTTTCCCTCCATAACAGGAAGTGCGGCAAATGGGCCAATATCACCCAAACCTAGTACGGCTGTACCATCAGAAATAATAGCAACTGTTCTGCCATTCAAAGTCAATTCTCGCGAAAGCTCTGGATTTTTTGCAATCTCCCGGGAAACTGCACCAACCCCTGGGGTATATGCTAAAGATAAATCATGAGAATTTTCTATATTTACTCGTGAAGAAACTTCGAGTTTGCCTTGTTTTTCTTTATGTAACTGAATTGATTGTTGTGCTATATCGGTCATACTCACTTTCTAACTAAGTCCTTATCTATATAATACTTCTAATGCTGTTCTGACAAATGGATGTCCAAACTTACCCAAGTTTGAAACAATTACCCAATATAATTTTTGCTCTTCTGTTAAACCATTAAATGTCAGTACTGCTGAACTCTCTGAAACAACTGGCAATTGAAACTTTTGTCTAACGGAACCACCTTCAGCAAGAGTATATTCAATTTTAGGCAATCCAGCAACTGCCTGTCGTGTGTCAGACTGAAACCCAAGAGCTGCGGGATTATGAAACAAGTTTACTCGTAATCTGCCAATCTGCGCTCCTAAAATACTTGACCACTCAAGAACTGAGGCAATAGTGTAGTACTTATCACTTAAAATAGTTTTTTTGAGTTCTTGAATTTTCATTGGGTTCATTTTGTGGAGAAGCCTGATACCTTGCCACGCATCTGCACCAATTTTGAGTAGTTCGGCTAGCAATTCTTCTGAAGAACGTACTTTACCAACAAAATATCCCTCAAAACCTGTCTTATAGGTAACTTTATTTCTCGGTTGATACTCATTCAGTGGCACACCACTTCTTCGTACTTGTTCCCATCTTAAATATGCGGAATCAATTTTATGAGACTTTTGTTCAGCATTTTTTACGTTCCCAATCTGAGTTGCAAGTTTAATTAACGGCTCGTAAGGGAGGTACCCCATAAATAAAGCCTACACCACTTTCAGCTGAAGAGTGTGCTTCCGTTTGGATATAGGATTCAATAGGGTTTCTTTGTAGTGACATAAAACCTTTCTAAGGCGGAGCCCACTACTATGTTGTACCAAGGCGAATTGTAAACCTAGATTTAAGAGATGTCTATAATTAGGTACTCTGTTTCGCCAACTGGAGTTGTAACTGTAACAGAATCACCAACTTTTTTTCTTAATAAGACTTTACCCATTGGGCTTGAATATGCAAGAGTTCCTTTTGAAGGATCTGACTCATGTTCACTCACAATCATAAATGTAAGTTGTTTTTTAACACCTTTTGTATTACTCGGAATTACTTTTTCAATCGTAACAGTACTGCCAAAATCAATCACCCCTTTGAGTCCAATATTTTTAGGAGCTTGAAATCCCTTTGCAAGTAACGATTTAAACCGCCTCAATTGTCTACCAATGTCACCCAACTCAAACTTCGCATATTGATATGCACCATTCTCAGAAAGGTCGCCCATTTCTCGAGCGGTAACAAGGCGCTTCATGACTTCTTCACGTAATTCTGTAAGTTCAACAACCTTTTGTTGCATCTCCTTATATTTAGCGGTAGTAAATGGTATGGTCTTCTGGATTTTTTGCATGCGCCTCATTATAACAAAGATAGTACAATAAAGCCTCAATGCTCAAACCACAGTTAGACGACATCACCAAACAGGCACTTTCAGATTTAGAGAACAGCACAGAACACATTTTTCTCACCGGTAATGCTGGTACAGGAAAATCGACTTTACTCGAGTACTGGAGAGATAACACTAAAAAAAATATAGCTGTGCTTGCCCCTACGGGAGTAGCAGCTCTGAATGTAAAAGGGCAGACAATCCACTCTTTTTTCGGATTTAGACCAGATGTAACCGTCGAAAAAATTAACCGCTTTTATAGAAAAAAAGATAAAAAAGGTCTCTTTAAAAAACTAGATACCATTGTGATTGATGAAGTTTCAATGGTTCGAGCAGATTTACTTGATTGTATTGATCAGTTGTTACGCATGCATGGTAAAAATCAAAATGAGCCGTTTGGCGGTATTCGGATGATTTTTATTGGCGACCTTCACCAGCTACCCCCAGTTGTTACAGATTCAGAAAAGAATATTTTTACTGACTACTATAAAACTCCTTATTTTTTCTCTGCCAACGTATTTGAAGAGTTAGAGCTCAAATTTATTGAGCTACAAAAAATTTACAGACAAAATGACGAAGAATTTATCAACATCCTTGCGGCAATGCGAGAAAATAATGTGAGTGAAAAACAGCTAGACAAACTGAACTCTAGATTTGATCCACAATTTGAAACTCCCAGTAACCGCTTTTTTATTACTCTCACCACTACAAACAAAACAGCAGAAAAAATCAATGAATACCATTTAAATAAACTTTTTAATGAACGCTTCACATACGAAGGTAAAGGGGATGGTAAATTTGAGACAAAATATTTACCTACTTCTGCAACTCTAGAACTCAAAGTGGGTTCACAAATTATGATGGTTGCCAATGACAAACGGGGTAGGTGGGTCAACGGCTCACTGGGAAAAATAACCAGCATTATGCATGGAGCTAGACAAGAATCAGACAAAATCATGGTTGAGCTTGAAAATGGAGTAGAAGTGAGCGTCGAGCCTCACACCTGGGAAATGTTCAAACTTGATTACAACCCGGCAAATGACAAACTCCAAACGCAAACTGTTGGCTCATATACTCAGTATCCACTCACACTTGCATGGGCAATTACTATCCACAAAAGTCAAGGAAAAACATTTGATAATGTCATTATTGATTTCGGTTGGGGAACGTTTGCTCATGGCCAAGCGTACGTTGCTCTATCACGCTGTACTAATCTACAAGGAATTGTCTTAACCAAACCTTTTGACCAAAAGTTTATTATTATTGACCCACACATTCATACCTTTTTGACAACATTTAAATATCTTACTGGAGCACAGCAAGAAGAAATTTCACAGTTTGAAGCTATCTATACCATTATTGCGAAGGCAATTGATGAAGGAAACATTCTTTCTTTTGTTGATAATTCGAATGAAAAACGTACAGTCAAACCAATGGAGTTAGACACTGTAAATAATGTGCTTGTTGGCCACTGTTATACTGCAGATGAAATTCTTGAATTTAGACTCAGTGAAATTTCTAACGTGAGAGAATTGGCTGGAATATCATAACTTCTCACTTGCGCGCAAATAGCAACTCCGTTATAAAATAGTAATCCATTATTTTACAAGAAAAAAAGAAGGGTTATTACCAATGGCAAAAGCAAAAGATCCGAAATACTTAGATGATGCATTTGAACAAGTGTGTGCTGAACTACTCGCAACGTTCCTCAAAAAACACAAAGACTACGGTAAAGGCAATATCATTTCTATTAAAGAGTTGGGTATTACTTTTAGAATTAGTGAAAAAGCTGAGCGTTTAAAAAATTTACTTATGAGTGCAAATACTCCAGAAAACGAATCTGTCGATGACAGTTGGACAGATATTGGTGTCTACGCAGTGATTGGTATTTTATTCAGACGTGGTTGGTTTGAGAAATTAGAAGTTCATCCAGATAAGAAATAAGATTAGGCGGCTTCTTTCATTCCCATTTTGAGTGCTCCGAATACGGGCTCACTCTTGGGAGATACAATGTTTATTTGAGAATACTTTGATTTCAAAGTATCTGAAACTCCAGAAACTATGTGAGGAATTGCCATGATTGAGCCTGAAAAAACCAAATCAAACTTCTCTTGATTCAATGATAGTCTTTCTACAACAGTTTGCACCATAATAATAATGTCGGCAACTGTTTTGTCAAAAATTGCCTGTGCAACTAAATCATGTGCTGCAAACGCTTCACTGCACAATGGAGCTAACTCGGCAACTTCAATTTTTGTAAGTGGAGGATGGTATACAACAGTTTTGAGATCATGAATTGTTGCAATCTTAAAATGCTTGCACACTAATTCTTCCAAAACACTCTTTGGCGCTCGGCCGTCAAAACTTTTGACTGCCTCGCGCAACACTCTTCTCCCAATATCATACCCAGAACCTTGGTCTGCCAATAAATAATCCATGCCAGAAACCTTTGCCGTTTCGCCCTTATCATTTCTACCGTAGCAAATACTTCCTGTACCAGAAATTAAAATAATTGCGTTTTTATTTCTACTTCCATTTTCAAGCGCGATTACACTATCGTTTACTAAAATAAATTTACTAATTTTATAGTGCGCAAGAGCTCGGTTAAAAACAGTAAAAGCTTCATCATATTCTTTTTGAGAATCAATTCCTGCCAAACCCATCACTAAAATTGGAAATCCAGCTTGATCACTCTCAGGCAACATTTCAGTCGCTTGACGAATTGATTCAATTAAGTTAAAACTCGCTGCCCCAACAGAAGTAGAAGTGAGGTTGGTTGGACCTGCTAATCCTCTGCCAACAACAGCTCCAGATTCATTTGCACAAATTGCATCTGTTTTGGTACCGCCACCATCAACTGCTAAAAAATATGTACCCATATTGCAAAACTTTCTTTAATACTGCGCTAGGCTACAACTCATGAACTGGGTTACTAATCCCCGCCGCCTCAAGTTCTAAATCTTTCTTCTTCTTCAAATACAATAATACTGTTTGAATATAGACTGCATGACTCCATACCAGTGGGGTAGCAGACAAAGATTCTCCAGTATATGGATTTAATTGCTCTGCCAAAACTCCGGATGGATAGATAAAAGAGCACACCCAATCAAATGTTTGGAGCGCAAAATCTAATTCAACTTGAGTAACCACTTTTTGAGAAAGTTTTCTTTGCGCTTCCCATAAAGTAGTAATAAACCATGGATTTGATTTATCCGTCGATCTAAAATAGTTATCTTTTTCGTACCTTATAATTCCGCCCAGTTTTTCTGGACTACTGAGCCTCTGCAACATTTGCTGATGAGAACTTATAAATAAAGGATCATCTTGTGGAATCATGTCAAAATACCATAATCCAAACAATGAACTTGCATCAACAATTTCCTCTCGCACCACTTTACCATTTATAAAATTGGCAACCCGCACAAATGATTGTAATTCAGGACTATATAAGTGGTCGATTGCTGCCTGTTTGATTTTCTTTGCCGCATCTTTGAACTCTCGCATGTGATTTCTTTTGTCTAACAACTCGGAAAACTTTGCCGCAGCCATCAAACCACCATATACACACGCACAGGTATACGTAGAAACACCAATTTTTTCTTCCCACAGGTCATAGGAGGGGAGTGGCAATCCAGTCTCTGCATCGGTAAAGTTAATTAAAAAACGGGCAATTTTTTCTATCAATGGTTTATATAAAGTTTCAATAAACTCGAGATCTTTTGTTTTTTCATAGTGGTTCCAAAGGGCATGAATAACTGCAGCGCTCTCATCTTCTTGTATTGGAAGTTGCAAAATCTTATCCTTTAACCACTCGCGCTGTGAAGTTGTTGAATGCCAAGTTGAACCCAAGGCTTTATCTGGTCTAAATCTATGGTGTAAGTATCCATCTGGATGCAACACATCTTTGCAAAATAGGAAGAAAGATTTAGTGATCTCGCTATATCCAGCCTGGTCTAAAGACTCCACAATAAAGGCCGCGTCCCGCGGCCACATATATGAATAGTCATCTTTTCCATACTCAATCATTTCACTATCTGCACTCGCAATCACACTCCCACCAACATCAAAATGAGAACGAAGAACAAACAGAGAGGTATCGAATAATTTTTTATGTTGTTTTTTTAGGGTTTTTGTTTCTTCTGAACGAGTTGCAAGCCAGGCTGTCCAATAACTTTCAGTAGAGTGAAGCATACCTTCTGGTGTTTTTCGCAGCACCATGTCATTAAGTTCATACGCTTCTTCTAAAGATTCTCCCGCTGCTATCCAGTAATAAATCCGAGTTTTCTTCTTATTTTCACAAGAAGCACAAAATCTAACCACCGAATCAACACTTCCATGTTCAACTGCATTTTTAGTCAAACTCCCATCTTCAGCATCTCTAAAAGAACCCTCTTTGCCTTCAAATTGATATGCTCCAACGGTATAATCATCAATAGCACTTCCTTGTTCCGTCCTACCATTTACAATAAAAACACGTCGTCCCTTGTAGTGCACTACCGCATTGTGAGTTGGGTCAAAAAATGCAGTATTTCGTTTTTTTGTTTCACTAATATGAAACACTTGATGGAAAAAAACTTGTACATCAATAAATTGTTCGCTGTGGTTATAAACATCAACTTGGCGTAAAAACACATTTGACTCGTTGTATACACTGTCTTCCATCACAATAGAAACTTGTAGTTTTTCACTTTTACACACTAAATAACCAACCATTGTTTCGGGTTTGTATCCTAATGAAATTTGCCAAGATCCATCATCTAACCATGAGAATTGTTCATTAACTCGAATTCCAATTCTATGTTTATGACCAGCCACATGATTTTCTAACCCAACATATGGAAAATAAAAATCCCGCACAAAACCGAACTTGTCTAAACAAACTAATAAAGATCCATTTCCTAAAGTAAGTGCACGTGCCATATATTTATATTAAAGCATTCTTTCTTGCAAATCAGCTAAGACTATTGCATATCTTCTATACGCCTCGAACGGTGACTCATATGGACTAAAATAAGCGTGAACATCTCCATCTGCTGCCCATTTAGTACACATGTAGTAAAAGTGATCACTAGTCTGGAGTTTACGCCAATCTGCCAATAATTCCTTATTTTTTTGAGCTACTATTTTGTCTTCTAGTGCGTACAACTTCTGAATAGTATCTTTTTGTAGTTCATTATCTATCCAAGCCGTCAAATCCCGGTCAACATCTGCCCAAGAAATTGGAATTGGGACATCGTAAGTTGGTAACTTTTTTTTATTTGAGTTTTGCGCAATCGCTTTACTTGGCATCACAAAAGAAACTTTGTTATGTTTCAAAATTTTACTCACTAATACTTTAAAAAACTCAAAAATTCCAGTATCTTCCCATTGGTGTTCACCAAAAGTTTCAAAATCCATAAACAAATTAATAATCTCATCATGACGATAAGAATTCAGCCATTCTAAATACGTATCTGCTGTGAGCGGGTAGGAAACCCATGATTTTTCAGAAAACCGAAATGCGATATCGTCAGAGAGTTGCGCATGTTTGAGTAATAATGGTAATTTTTTTTCTGTTTTACCAGCAAAAACTCTTGTTCTTTCCTGTCCATGCAAATACCGATCAACCGCCTCAGTTAAACACCCCTTGTAACCCATTTCTTCAACTAACTGGCCAATATCATTTGAGTAGATGAGCTCGGTATTTCTAAAAATAGTTGGCGTAACATCAAATAATTTTTGCACTAACTGTTCATGTGCTTGCACTTGGTACTTAAACTCTCCTGGAGAATACAAACTTGCAAGAGAGTGGTGGTATGTTTCTGCTAGAACTTCGACTTGACCTGTTGCAACTAATTTTTGTAATAAACTAACAACCTTAGGCGCATACTCCAAAGCTTGTTCTAAAAATACCCCTGTTGCAGAAAAAGAAAAGAAAAAATCTCGATGCTCTCGAGTCAATTGCAACAAAAGAGTCAACATTGGAATGTAAGACTTGTGTGCAACTTTCTGGAAAATTTTACGATTCTGTTCTTCCTGACGAACAAAATATTCTTTCTCTAAACCGATATCAAACACAGATACAGTAGCAAGTCTATATGGCTGGTGTAGTTCAAAATAAAGACAAACGTTTGCCATAGATTCCTTATTTTCGAAACCCAAGCAGTGCTTTTTTATATACTTCTTTTACTTGCTGCGCACTAGAAACCCAAGTTCTCTTTGACAAATCTAACAACTGGCCCTGTGTCTGCTGTGCTGATTTTTTTTCATCAGAAACTAACGAAACAATTGCATCTGCCATTTTTTCAATATCCCAGAAATCCAGTGATATTGCATGAGGCAAAACCTCACTCACACCTGCATTTTTTGACACTATAACTGGAGTATGACGTTGTGCTGCCTCAAGAGCAACCAAACCAAATGGCTCTGAAATTGATGGCATCACAAATACATCTGCTCTATCTAACAATTTCCTTTGCTGCTCATCACGCACAAATCCACTAAACACAACAGATGCTGATAACCCATCATGAGCAGTTTTTAAAAGTAACTCGTGATACATATCACCCTGACCTGCAACAACAAAGAGTGCCTCGGGGATTTTCTGTAACACGGCTCTAGCAAGATCTAAAAAGTATGTTGTGCCTTTTTGAATTGTCAATCGACCCATGAACACGATAACTGGTCGAGCAGGAGCAAAGTGGTGTTTGCCTGGATCTGCTGGGACAGATAAATCTGAAATTCCATTATGTACCACTGAAATCTTATTTGGATCGACTCCATATCTCTGTTCAAGCAATCGTTTTGTATAGTGACTCACCGCAATCACGTGATCTGCCTGGTTAAGTCCGGCGTGCTCGATTGCTTGTATATATTTATTGCCTTCAGACAACCCTGAACGGTCATATTCCGTTGAATGCACATGGGTTATAAGCGGTTTACCAGTCTGCTTTCGTAATTCTTGACCCGCTGGGAATGACATCCAGTCATGGGCATGGATTACTTCAAAGTCAGTTTTTTTGTTTGTTGCTACAGTACTGACCACTTCGGCATACTCTGTGACTTCTTTTTCTAGTTGAGTGTTTGAAAGTTTTCTCAGTTTGCCTAGGTCGAAAGAATACCCAGTATTTTCGCTAGCCATATCTGTCTGTTGCGGTATTACAAAGTCCGCAGTATAGGCAAAAAATGGTGGCTCACATAAAAAATGGGAGCAGTGTTTCCCAGACTTTGAACAATCACAACCTAATTTTTTCCAGTTTTTATGCACACAGGTAAGCATGGTCATATGATCAACTGGATCTGTAACAGTGTAGGGGAGTGAAAAATGAATGTTTGTATCTTCTTGCGCAAGAGCAGTTGTGAGTCCTTCACAAGCAACACCAAGACCACCACTATTATGTGGAGGATATTCCCAACCAATCATGAAAACATTCTTAGGTTGATTTGCCATGTTTTTATTACTCTTATTGTTTTTCTCTCTGCCTATTACATATTACCTACACGCCAGAAGCAAACACAAACACGTGCTTTAAGATAAGTGTACCTTGTTTTAGGGTTGATATTCAATAGGAGTTCTTGTTGTTATGAGGGTCTTTTTTCTCGACTAACTTGTTAACTATTGCGCTTTTCTTTTTTTGTTATATTATCACTACTATATTTTGATATAGTTTATACATATTTGATTGAGTATTTACATATTTGATATATATATATGTATAATATAGGACTAATAAGTAAGTTACATGCAAAAACATGTAAAGAAAAGGAAAAATGAAATTTTCTAAAGATCTTATGATCGCCCTTTTAGTGACAAGTGTTGGCCTTACCTTTGGTATGCCAAAAAATACAATCTCACAAGTGAGTGCTGACACAGATTGGCCAACTTCGCTTGCTGACTGTGAAGAACGTTTTGAAAGAATTAGTTTCTGTCACGCAACACATGCTGAAAATAATCCTTATAACTTCCATTACAATCAACCATGTGAAGCTGCTTTCGGTAGTGGTCAAGGAAATAGTGGTCATTTTGAAGAAGATGGCACACCTGCTGCTGGTCATGAATTTCCAGAAATAGGTACTGCTGATTTTTTCACAGATGATGAAGACAACACTTGTGGTGGAGAAATAGAGCCAACACCAACACCTGAAACAAATCAAAAAGTTTCAACTATTGTCCTTGATCCAAGCTGTGAATCTAACACTGTTAGTGCATCAGTCCATGTTCAACACAATAACGTAGACCAAAGTGGTGTTAGAGTTGTCTTTAGATATGTAGGACAAGAAAAAATTGCCTACACAGGTAATGATGGAAAAGCATCTGTTGGCTTTAACTACACTGTCGATGGACACGTAGAAATCTTGCCAGATGGTTTCCCAACTAAACTTGAATACATTACAAAAGAAACCAACTGTAAATCAACTCCAGGAACAGTCTTGGGTGCTACAACTCAAGGTCAAGTCTTAGGTGCTACAACCTACGCAGAGACTGGAATCGTTGAAGATGTTATGATGTCTATACTCGGATTAGCTGGTGCATCACTTTTTGCAACTGGTTCAGTATTACATGTCAAAAACAAAGCATAAAAATCTAAAAAAGAATTTTAATAAAAACGCCCCTCTGTTACTTATTGTAGCTGGGGCGTTTTTTATGTCTGTCTCAGGCTTACACTGGTACTTCAAATATCAAGCACTTTCTCTTGATTCAGAATTACTTTCTCAATATACTCAAGAAAACCAAAACAACCAGGAAAACCAAAACACCAAGGAAAGTATTCCAACGCATATCTATATCCAATGGTTTCTAGACACTCCAATTTCAAAACAAGTTTTTGTTGATAATAACTGGACAATTTCAGAAACAGAAGCTTCATACTTACAACAATCTGCACAACCTGGACAAAAAGGAAATATCATTATTTATGGACATAATAAACGTAGTATTTTAGGAAACATCCGCGCACTCAAAGGCTCTGAAGAAGTCACTATAACAACAAATGATGGCAAGAAGCATAAATATAAAGTTTCACTGATAAAAGAAGTAAATCCTGATCAAACAGAGTACTTATTACCAACAGAAGAAGAAACTTTAACTCTCTACACATGTTCAGGCTTTTTAGACAAAAAACGCTTTATTGTTCAAGCAAAACCAGTTGAAACTGATTAGGCATTCTTTCTTTTTAGAGTCTTTTTTCTCGATAAATTTGTTAACTCTTGTGCATTTTTTTTATTTTATTATTCTTATATATTTTGATACACTATTGACATATTTGATACAATAATATATAATATAGGACTAATAAGTAAGTTACATGCAAAAACATGTAAAGAAAAGGAAAAATGAAATTTTCTAAAGATCTTATGATCGCCCTTTTAGTGACAAGTGTTGGCCTTACCTTTGGTATGCCAAAAAATACAATCTCACAAGTGAGTGCTGACACAGATTGGCCAACTTCGCTTGCTGACTGTGAAGAACGTTTTGAAAGAATTAGTTTCTGTCACGCAACACATGCTGAAAATAATCCTTATAACTTCCATTACAATCAACCATGTGAAGCTGCTTTCGGTAGTGGTCAAGGAAATAGTGGTCATTTTGAAGAAGATGGCACACCTGCTGCTGGTCATGAATTTCCAGAAATAGGTACTGCTGATTTTTTCACAGATGATGAAGACAACACTTGTGGTGGAGAAATAGAGCCAACACCAACACCTGAAACAAATCAAAAAGTTTCAACTATTGTCCTTGATCCAAGCTGTGAATCTAACACTGTTAGTGCATCAGTCCATGTTCAACACAATAACGTAGACCAAAGTGGTGTTAGAGTTGTCTTTAGATATGTAGGACAAGAAAAAATTGCCTACACAGGTAATGATGGAAAAGCATCTGTTGGCTTTAACTACACTGTCGATGGACACGTAGAAATCTTGCCAGATGGTTTCCCAACTAAACTTGAATACATTACAAAAGAAACCAACTGTAAATCAACTCCAGGAACAGTCTTGGGTGCTACAACTCAAGGTCAAGTCTTAGGTGCTACAACCTACGCAGAGACTGGAATCGTTGAAGATGTTATGATGTCTATACTCGGATTAGCTGGTGCATCACTTTTTGCAACTGGTTCAGTATTACATGTCAAAAACAAAGCATAAAAATCTAAAAAAGAATTTTAATAAAAACGCCCCTCTGTTACTTATTGTAGCTGGGGCGTTTTTTATGTCTGTTGCCGAATTGTTCAAGCAAAACCAATTTAAATAAGATAAACTGATAAATAACAGTGGACTCGCTGTAACCTATGAAAAAAATGCTTGCCCGAGCACTCACTGGTAAACCAAGAAAAATTGGTAATAAAATCCATGTTCACAAAAAACATCTGGATACTCAACACAGTCCTGACGAAATTCGCGCACTTGCTCTGCTTATTAGAAAACAAATTATCCTCATGCTTTTTAAAGCTGAAAGTGGTCACAGTGCTGGGCCACTTGGTATGTCAGATGTTTTCGCCTCACTGTATTTTTCAGTCTTAAAACACAATCCACTCAAACCAAATTGGGAGGAACGCGATCGGGTTATTCTGTCCAATGGCCATATCTGTCCAGTTTTATATGCAACTTTAGCTGAGTGTGGCTATTTCTCAAAAACAGAACTGAGTTCACTACGCAAACTTGGCTCACGCTTGCAAGGACATCCTCACATTTTAGCGAATAGTAACTACAAAAATCAAAAAAAACACGGCATTAAAGACCCGAGCAATCTTCCTGGTGTAGAAAACACCTCTGGACCACTAGGGCAAGGTCTCTCTCAAGCAATTGGTGTTGCCACAGCACTAAAAATGGACCACAAAATAAATCACGTTTACTGTTTTATGAGTGATGGAGAATTGCAGGAAGGTCAAAACTGGGAAGCATTCTTGTATGCTGCTAATAAAAAATTAAGCAACCTCACAGTTTTAATTGACAGGAACGGCATACAAATTGATGGCTACACAGAACAAATTTTGCCATTAGATTCGATTACTGATAAGCTAAAAAGCTTTAATTGGAATGTTTATTCTATTAATGGTCACAACATTGAAGCAATCATAACTACCTTGAATCAGGCAAAACAACACAGGCTAGGGCCATCAGTGATTGTATGCAATACAACCCCAGGAAAAGATGTTGATTTCATGGAAAATTTACCAGAATGGCATGGAAAACCACCAAATAAAAAAGAAGTCAAAGATGCACTTGAAGATTTGAGAAGTTTGAAAGGAAGAATATGGTGGGAGTAAGCTCAGGAACCACTAGAGATGGCTTTGGCAAAGCATTAGTTGAACTCGGTGCACAAAATGCACGAGTTGTGGCATTGTGTGCGGATCTTTCCGAATCAATGCGAGTGCATTGGTTTGCGTCCCAATTCCCAGAACGATTTCTAGAAATGGGCGTCCAAGAAGAAAATATGGTTGGCGTTGCAACAGGACTTTCGCTAGAAAAAAAGATTCCCTTTGCTTGCAGTTACTCGGTTTTTCTAGTAAATAATGCACTTGGTCCAATACGGACAAGTGTGTGTTACTCAAATGCAAATGTAAAATTAATTGGTGGACACGCTGGTATAACCACTGGGGAAGATGGCGCGACTCATCAAGCACTAGAAGATATCGCGATTATGCAAGCCTTACCTAATATGACCGTTATTGTCCCTGCCGACGAGGAAGAGTCGCGCCAAGCAACCCATGCAATTGCTGCTCATATTGGCCCCTGCTACTTAAGAATCGGAAAATATAAAAGCCCAATACACACAACTCAAACTGATACTTTTCGCATAGGCAAAGCAAAAATTATGCAAGAGGGTAGTGACATTACTATTGTTGCCTGCGGTAATATGGTTGGAATTGCACTAGAAGTTGCCCAAAAATTATGTTTAGGCACAGGAGGTGAGAAAGGTATTTGTGCTGAAGTTATCAATATGCACACAATTAAACCGCTTGATATACAAACACTTTTTACTTCTCTCAAAAAAACAAGAGCGCTCATAACCATAGAAGAACACCAAACTACTGGTGGGCTTGGATCAGCAGTTTTACAAGCAGTTGCAACACATAATCCGGGGCTGTTGTTGGCACCTGCTGTCGTAATGGGAATACCAGACACATTTGGTCAATCTGGCGAAAGCAACGAACTTCTCAAACACTATCATTTAGATCAAAAGTCACTTGAAACACAAATCAAAAAAGTAGTAAGCTTATTAAAGGCAAACAAAAAATAGATATATGAAAAAAGATAACTACAAAGTTTCAATTATTGGCTGTGGCAAGGTAGGTATGACCGCTGCATACTCATTAATACATGATGGAACTGTTAATGAGCTTTTATTAGTTGGTAGAGATAAATCAAAAATAGTTGGAGAACAACTTGACCTTGAACACGGATTGAGTTTTTTACATCACGTAAAAATTGATGTGACAGATGATTATAAAGATATACAAGGAAGTGACATCGTGGTTTTCACTGCAGGAGCAGCTCAAAAACCTGGCGACACTCGACTCGACTTAGCAAACAAAAATCTTGCAATTATTGATGACGTAATTCCTAAAATTGTCAAAAATGCTCCTGAAGCAGTCATTTTAATCGTCACCAATCCTGTCGACATTCTTACTTACCGTGCATACCAAATTGCTGGCCTACCAAAAGGGAGAATTTTAGGTTCCGGTACCACACTTGATACCGCAAGATTTCGCTTTCACCTTTCAGAATTCTTAAAACTCAATCCAAAAAGCATACATGCATATATTCTTGGAGAACATGGAGACCACTCATTCCCTGCAATTTCAAGCGCTTCTGTAGGTGGTCAACCACTTTCTACACTTCCTGGTTTTTCTGAAGAACGTGCACAAAAAGCATACATGGCAGCAAGAAACGCGGCATATAAAATCATCGCCTCAAAAGGTGCAACTTACTATGCAATCGGCGCCGTAGTTGCCCATATTGTGAAAAAAATATTGACAGACGCAAAATCAATCTTGCCAGTTTCTGTGCCTTTACACCAGTATCATGATATTAGTGGAGTTGCCTTGAGCGTGCCTTGTGTTGTAGGAAGAAGCGGAGTAGAACGAACACTCGAAATTAAACTTTCTTGGGAAGAAAAACAAAAACTGCAAAAAGCAGCAGAGACTCTGAAAAAGTTTTTGTAAGACTAGCAGTAATCAAATTAAACTTGACATACGGTACAAAAATATGTGCCTCTACCACCAAGTTTCATTTTTTGAATTATTCCGTCACAGTTCTTACATCTTTCACCATCTCGACCATACACTCGCACCTGTTCTTGATATTTACCCGCAAAACCATCTACAGTTCTATACTTATCAATTGTCGCACCACCAAGCTCTATCCCCAAATTGATAACGTGTTTGAGTGCTGTTAATAAAGCTGCCACTTCATTCGAACTGAGTAAATTTGCTTTTCGTTCTGGGTGAATTTTACAAATATTCAATCCATCACATGCATAAATATTACCAACACCAGAAACAATAGAATTATCCATTATTACTTGTTTAATTTTTCTTCCCGTTTGAGAAAGTTTCTGTGAAAAATATTCAAGTGACGCAGCATCTGTGTTAATATCCGGACCATATTTACTAAATTCGGCTGCAACTTCAGCATCATTTAGTAACCGTACCCAACCGAAAATGCGTTGATCATTAAAAAAAAGAGTGTGGTTACTACCAGCACTGTCTTGCAACTGGAAGACAATACGAGTGTGTTTGCTTGGTAGCTCACTAACCCAATCTGCTGTTGGGTGCCCCCCACCCAAACGTACTCCGTTATTTGCAACAAAAATAAACTGCCCAGTCATTTTTAAATGAGCGAGTAAATTGAGATTATTTGGTAGATGAAATCGAATAAGTTTTGCGCGTCGACTCACACTGAGAATTGGCAAACCAATAATTGTCCGAGAATCACCAGAAAAACTTTTTTCTTTAAAAACACTCACATTCTGAATCTTTTTTTCTTTGAGTACTTGATTTAAACGGCGAACAATAGTTTCTACTTCTGGTAGTTCTGGCATTAACTATTCACGCTCTTTTTTTATCAACTTCCAGTGATACAAATAAACTGGCAAACCAATTACGATCATAGAAATAGATGAGGAAAGCTGTCTTTGTCGACTCTTTCGAGCTTCTGTTTCTGCTTGTTGTTTTAGCATCTCTTCAGAAACTACTTCTTCACATATACCTTCCAAACAATCTTGCCCATTAGTAACCTTTTGAGGAGATGAATAATAATACACATCAACATCAGGAAATAGTGTGCTTTTTATTGTAAGGTCAACTAGTTGAGTTGATCCAATTATAACAATTAGTAGTCCAACAAATGAAAAAAGATATAAATACAATAAACGAATAGATAGTTTCACTATCGACTATTGTAACATTTTAAAAATACCAAGACAAGTTACCCAAGATAATGAAAACAGTATTGTGGGTCCGCCGGGACTCGAACCCGGGACGCACAGCTTAAAAGGCTGTCGCTCTAACCGACTGAGCTACGAACCCTCACAATATGTTAACGAATCAGTATTATACCAAACAACAGATCAAAAAAAAATACAGAAATAATAAGACTTGCAAAATATCGAGTTTTTTAAGATACTGTATATACGATTATGTTGAATACAAATAAACTTCTGTATATTTTACCCGAACTAGCTTATATAGCTGAGTTACTTCCTGCAAAAAAAGAATACACTTTTACAATTCAGTCATTTAGGCAAATAAATGGCGAGTTTATTGATGAAAGTGAACTTATTCCAACCAGTATTGAGAAACTATTTTCTAAACTTGAAAAAGAAGAATACCACCTCATTCTGCCTGATTTTCTTTTCACAAATACAATTGTAAACATTGAAGGTACTGCAGAAGCTACTGTTCTGGAACACGTAAATAAAAAGCTACTGCCAGAACTAGAACTTTCAAAAGATACTCATGAACTCCAAATTACTGTTTTAACCAGTTTTAAAGGAAAATCAAAAGTTCAGATTTCTGCCATCGAAAAAAGTGTTTTAGCTCCACTGCGAGCAGCAGCAGCAAAAGCAGAAACTACAATTACTGCAGTTTCACCTCTCACATGGGCAGTTAAAGCAATAATTTCTCTGGAACCATCAATCAGTATTTTACAGATAGGCACACAACTATATACAGCTCTTCACTATATTGGGGTAGACCAAACAAATAATTTCTCAATGGATGATTTTGAGGCAATCTCTGAAACAGTAAAAACACTCAAAGGTTCTGAACCATCTGTGCAGTCAGTGTATTTAGCTTCAAGTTCATTGGTCGAAGAAGATATCAAAGAAAAGCTTTCTGGCACTGTACCGATTCAGCAGTTGGTTTCTTTCAAAGAAGATGATTCAAAAATGCCTTCTTATATAAAATATATTATTGAATCAACAATGAGAACACTTTCTATCCCGGATTTTCCTGTGCCACAATTTAAACTTGGCAAAGCAAGTGAAGATGATTTGCTTACTTTGACAGCGGAGCCTACAAAAAAAACAACCACAGCTGAAGAAGATGAAGATGATGAATCTGAGATTGAAGAATTACCACAGCCAACTAAAAAAGAAACAGAAGAAACAAAACCTAGTAGTAAAACAATTGAACCTGCCTCTTCAGACTTGCCTGCACCAGCCTTAGCTCCTGCAGTACAAATTGTCGAAACCTTGGCAGCGAATAATACAGAAAGTACTTCTATGACCGAAAAAACAAAAGAAGAAGAACTAGACGATCTTCCTGAAATCCCAGAACTTGAAACACAACCTGAAAAATCTGAGGCTTCCGAAGAGAAAAATGAAGAAAAAGAAACAATCCCACTTGTTAAAAAAACTGAGATAGACCTCTCTCAATTTGCTAGTAAAGAAACAGATGAAGAGTCTGATCTCGCTGTTGACACTGTGCCAAAAAATAAACCAATAAGCCTTTCCCCAGAAGGCACTCTCGAAAATAAAACAGTTGAACTACCAATGAAAAATCTTGACAAACCTGAAAAAAAGGTTATAAAGAATTCATCGGGGGTAAATAATATGCTCAAAATGGTATTTATTACAATTGCCGTATTTTTCATAACAATCGCAATAGGAGTAGGAGTCGGTCTTGGACTTCTCAAAATGTCTGAGAATAAAACTGCAGAAACTGTTCCAACTGTTGTTACAGAGACCCCAACACCAACTCCAACTCCGACACCAGAATTAGCAGTCATTGATAAGGCAACGGTAAAAATACTTATTGTTAATGCAACAACTAAAGCTGGGTATGCAGGAAAGATTAAAGCCCTACTCACAGCTGCTGAAATCGTAAATGTTGACGCCGGTAATGCCAAAGGTGAATACGAAACTGAAGGCTTAGATGTAATGGACTTTGAATACGAAACTGAAGGCGATGTAATGGACTTTGTTGTCATGAAAGAAGAAAATCCAGGTTTACAAAAATTGCTTGAAGAATCAACTGAACTGACTTTTGAATACTCAAAAGATATAGCAACAGAAGATCCTACAGGTAAATATGATGCCGTGATTGTTCTTGTCAAGTAAGTGATATTGAGTAATTTGTCTCTTGCTCTAATAACAAACCACGATATAATTCATTTTGTGAATATGCATTAGATGTGCATCAGGTTTATTGGTTAGATAATAAATTAGTATTTAAATATTAAAAGAAAAAATAACATGGCAGCAAGTGGACTTCACATTTCAATATCAGCTGAAAAGCTATTCTCAATAGGTAATTTAGTTATTACTAATTCAATGTTTACCAGTATGATAGTAAGTGCAATTCTCATTGCGTTTGCCTTTGCAGTAAATAAGCAACTTAAGAATACTAACAAACCAACAGGACTTCAAAATTTCGCAGAATTCATTATTGAAGCCCTACACTCACTTGTCCACGGCGTAACGGGTGACTTGAAAAAGACCCGTCTTTTTTTGCCTTTTATTGCAACATTTTTTCTTTGGATTCTTTTAAATAACTGGCTTGGCTTACTCCCAGGTGTTGGTACTATTCGCATGGTAGAAAAACCAGAATCAGAAGCTGTAGAAATCGCTCCAGATACAACAGAAGAACATTCTGGATTGGTTAAGAGTGTTCAAGCTTCAGAACCAGTAATTGTTGATGAACGTGCTGAAACAACTGAAGTTACAACAACTGAAGAAACAGTTACTCAAAAAGTTGTAGAAGAATCTCACGGTCCAAAATATATTCCGATTCTGCGACCAGGAACGGCTGACCTCAATACAACCTTAGCTTTAGCTATTATTTCAATCTTTGTTACTCAAGTTTTTGGTGTTAAATACCTTAAACTTGGTTACTTCAAAAAATTCCTTAACTTTTCAAACCCACTCATGTTCTTCGTTGGAATTCTTGAACTTGTTTCAGAGTTCGCAAAAATCATTTCATTTGCATTCCGTTTGTTTGGTAACATTTTTGCTGGAGAAGTCTTACTTGTTGTTATGGCGTTCTTACTTCCAGTAGTTGTCCCAATGCCATTCTACGGACTCGAACTCTTCGTTGGATTTATTCAAGCTTTGGTCTTTTCTATGCTCTCACTCGTATTCTTTAATATGGCTACACAAAGCCATGACAGTGAGCATTGATAATTGGTAAAAAGTAATAAGTAAAAAATATAAAAGTAATAGGAGAAAAATTATATGACAACCGAATTCGCAGTCGCTTTTGTTATGGGTGTAGGTGCAATTGGACCTGGCTTAGCAATCGGCTTACTCGTTGGAAAAGGTCTTGAAGCAATTGGTAGAAACCCAGAAGCTGCAGGTAAAATCCAAACCAACATGATTCTTGGTATTGCATTTGCAGAAGCTATCGCAATTTATGCTTTAGTTATTGCTTTAATCTTGAAATTTGTTTAATAAGGATAAAAAACTATGGATATTCAACTACCACAAATACTGTTTCAAGCAATTAACTTTTCTGTAGTTATGGGTGCACTCACATTTTTACTGTACAAACCAGTTTTAAAAATGTTTGATGAAAGAAGCCAAAAAATTTCAGATGGATTAAAAGCTGCAGAAGTAGCACTCAAAGAAAAAGATGAACTTGAGCAAACAAGAAAAAAGATGGAAACCGATCTCAAAAAAGAGAGAGCAACTGTCTTAAAAGATGCTAGCGAAGAATCAAAAGCACAAGTGCAAGAGATCATTGCTACAGCAAGAAAAGAAGCAAAAGAAGAAAAAGCAAAATTATTGCAAGCTTGGGAAAAAGAAAAAGCAGCTCTGATGAAAGAGGCAAAACAAGATATGGCAACTGCTGTTATCGCTGTTTCAGCTAAAGTCATCGGTGAATCTCTTGATTCCGCAGCTCAAAAGAAATTGATTGACACAGAATTAGATTCAATCTTAAAAAGTTTGTAATATATGAAATCAACATTAAAAGTTACTGCTACCTCGGCAATTGAATTAACTGAAAAACAAGTTAAAAAAATCGTTGACGGCGTAGAAAAAAAATACACACAAAACCAGGTAGAGCTCAAACAAGTGGTTAATCCTTCTGTGATTGCTGGTGTCAAATTGACAATCGGTTCAGAAGAGATTGATGCAACAGCCAGCACCAGACTTGCAAAACTCCACCAAGAATTAAAAGAAAACTTGTAATACGAAGTGAAGCAATGAAAAAAAATCCAAAACAAAATCTCAACCTTTCTCTCGCTGATATCGTCAACAACTCAACAGTCACTACAGAAAAACAATCTGTTGGAACCGTTGTTGC
Source organism: uncultured Pseudomonadales bacterium (assembly GCA_964652415.1). GTDB lineage: Bacteria > Patescibacteriota > Microgenomatia > UBA1400 > PJMF01 > VFLK01. The sequence goes on from CAZZDG010000005.1 coordinate 23,945, forward strand.
GTATGGTGATGGAGTTGTAAAAGTTACCGGTCTGAATGACATCCAATCTGGGGAACTAGTTGACCTCGGCAACAACCAATTTGGTTTAGCCCTCAATCTAGAAAAAAAAGAAACTGGTATCGTTGTTTTGGGTGACGCGTCACATTTAAAAGCAGGTGCTACCGTTAAAAAAACTGGAAGTATCCTTTCACTCGGAGTTGGTGATGATATTTTAGGAAGAACCGTTGATATCTTGGGCAGACCACTTGATGGTGGTGCTCCTATCACTGTTCAAAAAACCATGTTGCTTGAAAAAAAAGCACCAGGAATTATGCCTCGTCAATCTGTCACTCAACCTATGCACACGGGACTCAAAGCAGTTGATGCCTTAGTCCCAATCGGAAGAGGACAACGTGAACTTATCATTGGTGACAGATCTACTGGTAAAACAGCTGTTGCTCTTGGTACAATCCTCAACCAAAAAGGTGAAGACTTAATTTGTGTCTACGTTTGTATTGGTCAAAAAAGATCTTCACTTGCACAGACAATTGAAATTTTAACCAAGAATAATGCAATGGAGTATACCGTTGTGGTTGCTGCAACAGCTTCAGTTTCCGCTGCAGAACAGTTTTTAGCACCATACTCAGGTCAAGCTATCGCAGAATACTTCCTTGATAAAGGTAAAGACGTTTTAATTATTTTTGATGATCTTACCAAACACGCACAAGCATATCGTGAAATCTCACTTTTGCTTAAACGCCCATCTGGACGTGAAGCATATCCAGGTGACGTTTTCTACTTGCACTCTAGATTACTCGAAAGAGCATGCCGATTGAATAAGGATAATGGTGGTGGTTCAATTACAGCACTTCCTATCATTGAAACACAAAATAACGACGTGTCAGCATTTATTCCAACAAACGTTATTTCTATTACTGATGGTCAAATTTATCTTGAATCAGACTTGTTTAATGCAGGTATGAAACCAGCTATTAACGTTGGTCTTTCAGTTTCTCGTGTTGGTGGTGCAGCTCAAGTAAAGGCAACCAAACAAGTTGCTGGAACCATGAAACTTGACTTAGCTCAATTTAGAGAACTCCAAGCATTTGCACAATTTAGTTCTGACCTTGATGACAAAACCAAAGCTCAACTTGATAGAGGTGAAAGAGTAAACGCTATCCTCAAACAAGGTTGGGATAAACCCCTTAAGATGGAAGAACAAGTTATTGTTGTCTTCGCAGCTGTCAGAGGTTATTTAGACTCAATTGCTGTTGAAAGCATCCAAGATTGGGAAAATAGCTACTTAGAAACCATGAAGGCATCTTACTCACATATTCTTGAAAGCATTACAAAAGAACAAAAATTGGTTGAAGAAACTGAGAAGCAACTCATTGAAGCAATCACAACCTTTAATAGCATGTACACGGGAGAGTAGTACAAATTCATGTCAAGCGCACGACAAATAAAACAAAGAATTAAGACTTCTCAAAACATCTCTAAAATTACAAAAGCGATGGAGATGGTTTCTGCAAGCAAAATGCGTCGCGCTCAAGCACAAGCACTTGCAACCAGACCATATACAAGAGCTTTGCAAGAGTCACTCCAACGACTTGCAAATGAAGTTAAAACAGAAATTCATCCATTTTTAGCTTCACACGAAAAAGGCATTGATGTTGCAGTTATTATTTCAACAGACAAAGGCTTGTGCGGTGGATTAAACCAAAACTTATTCAAAGAAGCAATCGCTTGGCAGAAAATTCATGAAAACTCAAAACTAGTTGTAGTTGGTAGAAAAGCAGTGGCTTTTGCAAGAATTTATGGACTTGATGCACATGCTCAATTCACTGATCTGCCAGACACAATCAAAGCAGCAGACACAATTGCTGTCACAACATTAGTTTCAGCAGGCTTTTTAAGCCAAGAATTTAAAACTGTCAGTATTATTTATATGGACTTTATTAGCACACTCGTACAAAAAGTAAGGACAACTCAAATTTTACCCTTACCAAAAGAAGTTCATGATGTATTGCAAGATTCGGAATCGCCAATCAGACAAACAACAGAGTATCTCTTTGAACCAAGTCCAGCTGAAATTTTAGGTGATTTACTCAATTACTACTTAGAAAACACTATGTATCAATCATTTTTGGAAGCAAAAGCAAGTGAACACTCAGCTCGCATGGTGGCAATGAAAAACGCAAGTGAAAATGCTGGTGAACTCAGACAAGAACTACAACTTTCATTCAATAAATCAAGACAAGCCGCAATTACTAATGAATTAATAGATATTACAACCGCAATATTAGCACAAAAAGGAAAATAAATATGAAAAATACCGGTACAGTTACCCAAATTATTGGTCCAGTCGTTGACATCACTTTTCTTGATGAGTTACCAGCTATTTACACAGCATTAACAATCGAAAGAGAAGGACAAGAAACCTTATACCTAGAAGTTGAACAACAACTTTCTGATACTGAAGTCCGCTGTATTGCACTTGATATCACTGACGGCTTACGAAGAGGTGCAGTTGCAGTTGATACCGGCAAACCAATCACTGTTCCAGTTGGTGAAGAAACCTTGGGAAGAGTTTTCAATGTCCTTGGACAAACAATCGACCAAAAAGAACCACTCAAAGTTACAAAAATGGCACCAATTCACAGATCATCTCCAAAATTAGTCGATCTAGAAACCAACCCTGCTATGCTTGAAACAGGTATTAAAGTTATCGACCTCATTGCCCCTTTTGCAAAGGGTGGAAAAGTCGGTGCTTTCGGTGGCGCTGGTGTTGGTAAAACCGTTATTATTCAAGAACTGATCCGTAACATTGCAGAAGAGCACAGCGGTCACTCAGTTTTTGCCGGTGTTGGAGAGCGTACCCGTGAAGGAAATGACCTGTATTACGAAATGAAAGAATCTGGTGTTCTTGCAAGTACTGTCATGTGTTTTGGTCAAATGAACGAACCACCAGGTAACCGTTTACGTGTCGCTTTAACCGCGCTCACAATGGCTGAATATTTCCGTGATGAGAAAAAAGAAGATGTGTTGCTTTTTATCGATAACATCTTCCGTTTCTCACAAGCTGGCGCAGAAGTTTCTGCACTATTAGGTCGTATTCCTTCAGCAGTGGGATACCAACCAAACTTAGCTACTGAAATGGCTGCTTTACAAGAAAGAATCGTTTCTACAAAAGACGGATCTATCACTTCTATTCAAGCAATTTACGTCCCTGCAGATGACTACTCAGATCCAGCTCCTGCAACAACTTTTGCTCACATTGACTCAACCATCTCACTCGATCGCAAACTTTCTGAGCAAGGCATTTACCCAGCTGTCGATCCTTTGACTTCATACTCAAAGATCCTTGAACCAGCAATTGTTGGTGATGATCACTACAACACTGCTCGTGCTGTCCAGAAGGTCTTACAAAGATATAAAGAACTACAAGATATTATCGCAATCTTGGGTATTGATGAGTTGAGTGAAGACGATAAAAAAGTTGTTGCTCGTGCAAGACGTGTGCAAAAATTCTTGTCACAGCCATTCTTTGTCGCAGAACAATTTACTTCTATCAAAGGTGCTTACGTTTCAATTGATGAAACAATTCGAGGTTTCAAAGAAATTCTAGAAGGTAAACACGACCACTTACCAGAACAAGCATTCTATTTGGTTGGAACAATTGATGACGCAGTTAAAAAAGCAGAAACAATATAATTAGGCACAAAACTATGAAACAAATTTTGTTAACTGTAGTCTCACAAGAAAAACAGTTACTCAAAACACAAGTTGAACAAATTACAGCTCCAACTATGATGGGAGAAATTACGATATTGCCAGAGCATATCGGGTTGTTCAGTAAGCTAGAAACTGGAGAACTAAGATATTTGGTTTCTGGAGTTGAAGAATCTTTGGTTATTTCTGATGGTTTTATTACTGTTTCTCCAGATAGCACAGTAACTGTTATGGTAGATGCTGCTAAATTTGCTCGAGATATTTCTGTACAAAAAGCAGAAGAAGCTATCAAAGCAGCAAGTGAAGCAATCAAAGCTTCACCAGAAGATAGAAGAGAGCTACTCATGGCTGAAGCTTCTCTCAAACTTGCACTACTCGAAATCAGAATCGCACAGAAAAGCAAAAAATCAGCAATTTAAGTTTTTTGTATTGTCTAGAACTGCTTCCACAAAATCTGATTAGTAACTTCGTGGTGATAAATTACCTCTGAAGTTTTTACCTGAGTACCCAACTCTTTTGGACTTCTATCTGCAGCAAGTTGTTTCCATGCTGCAAACTTAGTCTGACCCCTCTCACCTAGAATTTCACCAATAAACGCGCTTCCTTTAAACAATCGCAGTGCTTCGTAAATTGTTCCTGGCAAGAATCGCACTCTTGGCCGTTTATCTGCTGCAGGAGCAAACTCGGTACCAGAATACACGGTTTTGAGAAGTGCATACAACGCTAAATAAGGGTTAGCATCCGGAGCTACAGAGCGAACTTCAATTCTCGTCGTATTCTCATTCCCAACAGGGAGTCGAACCATAGAACCACGATCAGTTGGAGAGACTTTGATTTGATTTGGTGCCTCAAAATTTGGATCCAACCTTCGATATGCATTTACACTTGAATTAAGAATTAAACAAAGTTCGGGAGCATGGTTCAAAATTTTATTGATACTACTCCAAGCATGTGGTGACAAAGAATTCTCACCTTTTTTTGAATAAAACAGATTCTTACCATTTTTTGCTAAAGAAAAATTGATATGCATTCCACTGCCATTAATTCCCGCCAAAGGTTTTGGTAAAAAAGAGGCAGTCATCCCTCGTTGGGCAGCAACCTGTCTACATACTAATTTATAGAGTTGGATTTGATCAGCAACTTCAACAAGCGATGCATATCTAAAATTAAGTTCAAACTGCGACGGGGCAACTTCAGGATGATCTTTTTCATTTTCAAATCCGAGTGCCCGTTGTGCTTCAGCTGCAACATCAATAAATAACCTAAGTGCATCATTGGGCAGAGACTGATAGTATCCACCGGTTGATAACAAGCTAAACCCAGTCTTCTCATCATACATACGCTCAGCATCAACACCTGCTAACAAAAATCCTTCAACCTCTGGGGCAGCAAATGCTTCAACTTTTTCTTTTTTATATAGTTCATCACTATATACTTTCAACATACCTCGAAAGTCAGTGGGGTACTGCACATGATCTCTATCTGCAATACCTGCAAACAGCAGAACTTTACCTGGACCAAACACATCTGCAGGAAGCCAACGCAAAGACGACCAATCAGGGATTAATCGCAAATCACTTTCAGCAAGTTCTGTGAAACCGCGAACTGATGAACCATCAAAAGTAAGATTGTCAGCACTCTGCAAAAAATGCTGTTTATCATAATCAAGCATGTGAAATCGACCTTCAATATTACTAAAACATACGGTCACAGCTTTTATTCCAGCTTCTTTTTTTAAGTATGCCCGATATTCTTTTTCAAAATCTGTTTGCGTTGTGTGATTTGCTCTATTTTTTTTGGCTGATACATTTTTTGCTTCAAGCTCAGTATATGAGAGCTGGGAAAAAGAACGCAGAGAATCATTCATATAATTCCTTTATTATTTAGTTTACTTATATACAATTTTATATTAAAATTTACTATTTTTAATATAAAATTTATTTTAAATAATTACAATATGTAAGTAATAAGTCTCTTACTACTCAACCAACCAGCCGATATGGTATGCTAATATGGTGAAAAAAAGCACACTAATGACCCTATCAATATTCCTATTTATCGGAATATATGCATACTTCTTAGTTGGTAGCAAAAATGCAGTCTGTGCAAATTCTATTACATGTACTACAAACCTTGAGACAGAAATTTCAAAAGAAACTTCTGGCACATTCCTAAACACCCAAGTAATTGTGCCACCAATTGATTTAGCATCAGAAATACCAACACCAGCCATTTTAGGAGAAGATACACTTCCAAACCAAAAACATATCTATGTTGATTTAGACACTCAAAAACTATATGCATATAACGGTAATACTGTGTTTTTAGAGACACTTGTTTCCACTGGTAGATGGGGCAGAACACCAACTGGAGAATTTACAATATGGATTAAAATTCGCTCACAAAAAATGTCTGGCGGCAGTGGCAATGATTACTACTATCTCCCAAATGTTCCATATATTATGTTCTTCTCTAATAACGAAGTTGCAAAATCTCGAGGTTTTAGCCTACACGGCACCTACTGGCATAATAACTTTGGCTACGCAATGAGTCATGGCTGTGTGAATTTACGAACAATTGATGCAAAGGCACTATACGATTGGACAAGCCCAACAACAATAAAATCAACCACACATGCAACCGCAACAGATCCTGGCACACCAATCACCATATGCAATAAACTTCAAATGCAAGAGGGAACAATACCCGTATGTTTAAACTAACAAAAAACTCTAATTTTAATGTTCTTTTATTCATCCTAATTATTATTTGTTTACTCATCTTTGGATTTTTATTTTATAACTTTTTGCAATCGCAAACTATCTCGTCACCAATGCAGACACAAATTACTGCAGCACAAACTCAAACAGAAATTACACCTACTCCAACTAAAAGTCAGAGTACTCAAATTTCTCCGGATGGTCTATTTGAATTAACCCTAGACACAGAAATAATCGAACCAAATCGAATGAGCTATATGGTTTCTGTAACAGAGGCAGCTACTGGCAATCACCTTACGGTTTTTAGAGATACAGTTACTACTCAAACAAACATTACCATACCATTCAATACTTGGTCTGCAGATAACAAATATTTTTTTATAACGTTGCAAAATGGAACTGAACAAAAGAATCTTATCTTTAAAAGTTCTGGAGAATTAATTGATGAAGCAGCATATATAAACGTAAACACCCACTATGTTGAGAAAGAGATCTCATACGAATTTGATGAAATGACCGGATGGGCCAGCCAAAGTTTGCTTGTTATCAAAACAAATAAAACAGATGGTAGTGGTGTAGGGACTTCATATTGGTTTGACGTAACAAGTAAAAACTTCATACAGTTATCATCACAATTTTGATTACAATTGTGATGATCAATTTAAGCCAATTTCTTGAGGTAAAAATAAAATAAACTTGCCCTAAAATAAAAGTAGGTTATACTATTCACTGTTATGCAAAAAATATTAAACAATCAAGTTGAATTAACAAAAGATGGCCTAGAAGAAATTACAAGTGAACTCAAGGAGCTTGTTGATGTCAAACTTCCAGCAGTTATAGCTCGAGTAGCTAAAGCAAGAGAACATGGTGACTTATCGGAAAACGCTGAATATCATTCAGCACGTGATGACCAACAACTTTTACAAGCTAGAATTGATGAATTACAAAACATCATCGAAAATGCCGTTATCGTTAAAAATACAAAAAACACCAGTAAAGTTGGCATGGGCTCTCAGGTGACTGTTAAAAAAGTTGGTACGAAAAAAGATAAAACTATCACTATGGTTGGCGAATTTGAAGCAAATCCAATCGCTAATAAAATTTCTGTTGGATCACCACTTGGTGCAGCACTCTTGGGTAAGAAGAAGGGTGATACAGTTGTAGTGAAAGCTCCAGCGGGGGAGATGAAATACGAAATCGTAGAAATAAAATAACTACACATTAGAAAAAAAATTATAAAAGCCCCGCAGAATGCGGGGCTTTTTAATGTATAATCAAAACACAGAAAAAAAAGAAACACCACAAGTAAAAAGGACAAAATTTATGTCAAGAATCGAAGAAACAATTCAAGCAAAAAAAGAAAAAAGAGCACAACTAGAAGCTCAAGGGATCAACGTGCATCCATATTTTTTTGACAAACAACATACCGTACAACAAACTCGAAACTTAATGGACGAACCAGTGCAAACTGCAGGCAGAATTATGTCTCTGCGCGCACATGGAAAAGTTATTTTCCTTGACTTACAAGATTCAACAGCAAATATCCAAGTAATGGTACGTCAAACAGACGTTCCAGAAAACGCATTCGAATGGCTCAAAACATTAATTGATAGAGGTGATTACCTTGGGGTTACGGGCACAGTTACTGCAACCAAAACTGGTGAAACCACTATTTTGGTTACCCATTTTGAACTACTCTCAAAAGCGCTTCGCGTGATCCCAACTGCTTTTAACGCAGCAGATAGCAAAGAAACTCGCTTTAGAAAACGCTATATTGACATGTTGATTAACCCAGAAACAAAACGCATCCTTGATGCTCGCTGGTTGATTCAAAAAGAAATCAGAAGATTTTTACAAGATAAATACAGTTTTGTAGAAGTTGAAACACCAATCTTGCAACCACTCTATGGTGGCACAAATGCGACTCCCTTTACCACCCACATGAATGCACTTGACTGTGATTTTTATCTGCGAATTGCCCCAGAACTCTATTTAAAACGCTTGATTGTTGGTGGATATGATCGTGTTTTTGAAATTGCTCGCAACTTTAGAAATGAAGGAATTGACCAGACTCATCAACCAGAATTTACCATGATTGAATGGTATGAAACCTACGCTGACTATCACAGGATGATGAATGTTGCCGAAGAATTGGTAAAACATTTAGTTTTTGAATTATACGGAAACTATGAAATAACTGTTGGCCAAACCACTATTGATATTGGTGGTGCTTGGCCAAGGGTGCGAATGGATGAAGCTCTCGTAAAATACGCAAATGTTGAATTTGAGTCATTAACTGATGAGGCTGTTCAAGCTCTCCTCAAACAACACAATGTGAAACTAAAAAGTGAATATACTAGAGGAAAAGCACTCTTTGAATTATTTGACGCACTCGTAACTCCACAGTTACTTGCACCAATTTGGATTGTCGATTATCCTCGTGACATCTCACCACTATCAAAACAGCACAGAACGAACCCAGCATTTGCAGAGCGATTTGAAGCCTACATTGGTGGAAAAGAATTGGCAGATGGTTGGAGTGAGATTGTTGATAGTATTGACCAAAGAAAAATCTGGGAAAACGAACAAGCAAATATGCGACATGGTGACACAGAAGCTCATCCAGTAGATGAAGACTTCTTGGAGGCTATGGAACATGGAATGCCACCACTCGGAGGAATTGGTATGGGCATTGACCGTTTAGTCATGTTCTTAACTAACACTTGGAGTATTAAAGAAGTTATTGCGTTTCCAACACTACGACCACTCAATCCTTTAAACTCGGGAACTCAAAATAACTCTAATACAACTCATTCCGAACCAGCGGTAATTTCACAAAAAAATGATGCTGCACCAAAAGCAAATGCTGTTTCTGAGCCTGATGATAACAATATATCTGTTCCACCAAGAGAACAAGCCGAGAACTTGCTGAATGAATACATTTCAGAAGAGGCACTCAAAAACCATTGTCGAATGGTCGCAAAAGCCATGGGCGCATATGCGAAAGAGCTTGGACAAAATGAAGAACTTTGGTATCAAGCTGGCCTACTTCATGATCTAGATTGGGAAAAATATCCTGATGAACACCCAAACAGAGCAATTAACGAAATTTTGACCGAATATCCTCAAGAATTACTTGATGCTATTGCTGCTCATGCTCCAGAAAGAACCGGGAAACATCCGCAAACGCTTATTGAAAAATACTTGTTTGCTTGTGACGAAATTTCTGGATTTATGAATGCGGTTTCAATTTTGCGCCCAGAAAAATTTGTCGGTATGTCTCCAAAATCTGTCAAGAAAAAACTCAAAACAGCACAATTCGCGGCAAATGTGAGTAGGGCAGATATTGCAGAGGGACTAGAATTAATAGGCAAATCAGAAGACGAACACTTCTCATTTTTAATTGCAGTCTTCAATAATTAATAGATGTTCGGGCCTTTGTAGCTCAAGAAAGTAGAGCAAGCGTTTATTCGCTGGATATAGGTGCAATTCCTGTCGGGTCCACAATGTCAAATCAATCTAAACATTTCGCTTTTGATATGTCATAATTTCTCCTATGACCACAGATAATGAGACAGCATCTTTGACTGAAAATACCCTACTAGAT
>CAZZDG010000006.1:0-33846 GCA_964652415.1 uncultured Pseudomonadales bacterium
GGTCTTTCAAAGAATATAGCACTTATTATGCCGTTATTCTAGGAAAGACCCTTATATATTCTAGGAACTTATACGCCATTGAAGACTTCAAAACTGTTTTTGCAACATACTCAAGTGCTTTTTTTGACAATCCTCAGGAAGCAATAGATTTTTACAAAAGAAATCGGTCTTGGTTGTTGCAGGCAAGATGTTGGGATGACGAAGAATTTTCTTTTAATGATCCCGATAATGAAATAAAGATGAAAATGAGAGATTTTTTTCTTGAAACACTAATACTACCGCCAATTACTCCAGAATTTCAATTCGAAAATGAGGTGGCTGGAGAGAAGGTGGCAGAGTAGGTTTCAACATCATTCACCAATCGTTTACTTCAAAACTTTCTCAAATAGCATCATTGCATGATCAGCAGGCTTAAAATAAAGCCTTAAATTTCATTACAAGCCATTGCCATAAAGTTATTTCTGTATTTTCAGTTGGAGCATTTTCTAGGCTTGGAGTAGGTGTGGGGGTTGCATACGCTAGATTCTTATTTTTGAAAGGAAGTGGTGAGCCAGAAGGCAAAAGTTTTTCAATTCCATTTTTTAGTTCTGTTTCAGTGTATGTTTTATTGCACGTTTCTGGAGAGGTTTGACCAACTAAGTAAATTGGCTTATTTTTTTCGGAAGCGTTGTAAATGTCAAATGAAATCGTTGGGTTTGGGAAATACCAACAATAGTCTGGTGTTGTTGCAGATTGTGACTTACAAGAGAAAACAACATCCATATTGTTTTCAACTTCCAAAATAACTTCACCGGAATTATTTGTGGTTAGTTCATAACTCACGATTTCATTTTCATTTATATTTCCAAGTTTTTTTGGCATTTGCTTGCAGAGTATGTTGAAATTTGCGATTGGTTTTTCAAGATCAGTTTGAACAATAATTTTTCTGAGTAGTTTTGATTTTGGAGAAGTTGCTGGATTGTTTGTTGATTGTATATCTTGAGCATTAACCTTTGATGTGCTTAAAGAAAGTATGAAAAGAAGAAAAAATGATAATAATAGCAGTTTTTTATTCATGTTTGTTCAGTGTAGCATAATTTATCTACCACGATCCATTTGGTAAAAATTTATACTCAGCGAGTTGTTTTTAGTATGTATTAAACTTCTACCTGAAGAGTTGTAGTCTCTCCATGTCCAGGATAACAAGTTGTTTCTGGTGGTAGGGTATCAAATAGTTTCTGCAGGGATTTTTGTAGATCTCTAGGAGAAGAGTACTCAAAGTCAGTTCTACCAACCCCAGCTTTAAAAAGTGTGTCGCCAGTAAAGAGAATCGGTTGGGCTTCCTGTGCAAAAAGTACGATTGAACCTGGCGTATGACCTGGAGTTTCAATAATAGTTAGTTTTGAAGCACCAATTTCTAGTTTACCGCCCTCTGAGATTGGTTGTGTTTTATTTGGAACGGGGTCAACTGTTCTTTTGAGCCAGTATTGGGCGCTTTTTTGTGCTTGTTTGAGTAAATCGGTGTCTTTTAGGTGCATAAAAATAGGAATATCAAAGTTGAGTTTTACTTCTAGGCTTCCCAACACATGATCAAAGTGTCCGTGAGTGAACACAATGCAGAGTGGCTTGAGCTGTAAATCGAGAATCGTTTGTGTAATGGAATCTCCTGAATCTGCAGGATCTATAACAATACATTCTCGAGTTTTCTTACACCACGCGAGGTAGCAGTTTGTATCGAGTTGCCCAAGGCAGAGTGTTTCTATTTGTAGGTTGTTGCTTTTTGCCATGCAGTAGCTTTTTTAGATCATCCAAAGTGTGGAGAGGAGTGTAATCACAAACTCAATGATTGGAGAGATAAGTTGTGAAATTGCGCTTCGTGATCCAAATAAAGGTAGAATTAAGGCCAATAATACAAAATTGCCATACCTGTTCATGAAAAGTTCATATTCAAGCGCAACTTCTTTTGGCAAAATTGCTTGCGCAATTTTGCTTCCATCTAGAGGATACACAGGCACCAAGTTAAAAATTGCGAGCATGACATTAATAAAAATAATAGGAAGCAAGGCTGTGATTGCGATTCCTTGTAAGTTTAAAATACCAATAGCAAGTGACAATGTTGTTGCCAAAAGAATGTTTGATGCTGGTCCTGCGAGTGCTATTAAAGCAGCGTCACGTTTTGGATCTTTTAGGTTATAAGGATCAAATTGCACAGCTTTGCCCCAACCAAAACCAATTAACAAAATTGCCAGTGTTCCAAGTGGGTCAAGGTGAGCGCGAGGATCAAGGGTAACTCTTCCCTGATATCGAGGAGTAGGGTCTCCAAGTTTGTCTGCAACAAATGCATGAGCAAATTCATGGATGGTTACAGAAATGACTAATCCAACTGCAACCAGTACAAAGCTAATTGGATCTGAAAAGAGTAATGAAATAAGTCCTGTTGGCATATATAAGTGAGATTATACAGGAATTTCATTTTTTGTGTGATTTTGGTATGTAAATCTGATATTTCTAGGGTTTGCTAAAAAAGAGTTTCCGTTGTATAATTTCGATCTATGTCAAGTTTTGCATTCAAACACAAATTAGTATCACACGTGGGAAACAACGTTTCTCATGCTAAAAACAGAACAAAGAGAAAATTCAAATACAACTTACACACAGTAACTGTAATTGTTGATGGCCTCAAACAAAAAATGAGAGTTACCAGCAGAATGTTGAAAACTCTTAAGCAATCAGGTTTAACTACCCACTGGAAAAAACCAGAATAATTTTCGCGTTTTTGTTATTTTATCCTTTTTCTTAGCTTTTTGACCATTAGCTTAGTATTTTTGTCGAAGATAGTTTGCGTTGCAGATGTAATTCTGGTTATTGTTGAATTGAGTTTTTGATGTCTGTCCAGTTCGCAGGATTTTTGCCCTCAATATGCACACTTTTTAAGTGGAGACTGTTACCAGAAACTTCGACCTCTAATAATTTCATTCTTTTCTCACCGTTATTTGTCCCAACAATTGTCCAAACACCTGGCCAAGGGCTGAAAGCTTTTATAGCCCGTTCTATCATGTTAGCCAGAGAACCGTTAGAGGCTACGGCAGTTTGCAAAAATAATGAGAGTTGTGTTATATTGTCTGGAGTTTTACCATTTAGCGCTAGCTGTAGATACTCCCAAGGAATAAATGTTTGTTCTTTCTTAATTTGTTTTGCCGTGAGAGTAGGTGAAGTTTCTGGCTGAGGGGTGGCGACAATTTGGTTTTGTAAAGTTGAGTCTTGGGCGAATGTAGCTATTTTTGTGTCAAGATTTTGGCACATCAAGTTAAAGGCATGTTGATAATATTCTGTTTGACCCCAGTTATGATCAATTTCAAAAAAATCTTGGTGAATGATTGGGCCATGGTCGAGCCGTTCGTCCATAACCATAAGTGTGACCGCAGATTCTTTTTCGTTGAATAAAATAGCAAATTGTCCTGGAGAACTACCTCGCCATTTTGGCAATTCTGAAGGGTGGATATTAAGTGGGGCGATTTTTGGAAGTTCAAGAAGCCATTTTGGCACGATATATCCAAAATCGACAACGAGAAGTAAATCTGGTTGGGGGAGTTGGGCAACTTTTTCTTGAATTAAAGAATCTAGTTTTTTCTCTACAAAAATAGTTGAGATCTTGTTTTCTTTAGCAAAAATTTCCATGGGACTTGCTGTAATAACTTGTTTTCTTCCAACAGGCTTTGCGATAGGAGTAATGATAAAAGTAATTTCAAATAAATCACTCTCAAAGAGTGCCTGGGCACATTGTTTTGTTCTGCTGGTGGTTCCGGCTATTGCGATTGAGTATTTTTTCATTTGTGTCTTAATTAAAACAACTCCAGTATTGAAGGATCAACTTCTTCAAATTTGTCTCGAGCATATTCTTTATAGACTGGTAGGTTGTATTCAAGGGCATAGTCTGTAAACAAGACTCCATCTAAGTGGTCCAACTCATGTTGAAAAACGCGGGCTTCGAAGGATTCAAAGCGAGCTTTTTTATTAACAAGCTTGCCGTCTTCTAGTACGCTAAATTCTGCCTCAACCCAGATAAATCGAGGAACAGGACCGTAGAGGTTTGGCATAGATAGACACCCTTCCATAATAGGATCTTTAGGATCTGGGCCAAATGTTTTACCTTTACTTGTTTTTGTAATAATTGGATTTATATATGTTTGTAATGCCGAGACATTTAAACAGAACAGTCGTTGGCTAATATTAATTTGTGGTGCAGCAAGACCAACTCCGCGGGGGTTTCTTTTTTGCCTGAGTGTTTCCTCAAGATCAGACACCAAATGCACAAATTTTTTGTCAACTATTACAACGGGTTTTGCAGTTTTCCTAAGTGTCTCGTGTGGAATTTCTATTATTTTTTTCACCTGACTATTATACCATTTCTTCTGGTGGGTTATTTTTTTACGGTATCAAGTTTTGCTCTAAGTAAGCTTTTCTTTTTGAGCGCCTCTGCATTATCTATACTAATATGTTCGAGGATATAATCTAAAGATTTAATCGCATCTTCATATTTTCCTTGGGTTTCGTACACCTCGCTCATCTGCCAATAAGGGCGTTCGTAGTTTGGTTTGAGTTCAATTACTTTTTTATATAGCTCTAAAGCCAGATCAAGGTTTCCATCAGTTTGTTCTATTACAGCAAGCGTATGAAGTAGTTTGGGGTCGGTAGGTGAAAGTTGGATTCCTTGCATTAAGGTATTTCTTGCCTCATCAATATATGTTTCGTCTATTTGAGAAAGAGTTATCATAACTCGAGCTCTCGTTTTATAAAAATTGAGATGCCGATTATTGAGCTTGAGAGTTTCGTTACTTGCTAATACAGCTTCACTAGCTATTTGAGCAGCAGTTGTTGCATCATTACTCGTTGCAAAGTGGGCGGCAAGTTTAGCATAGTTGTCACTCAGAGTGTCAAAATACAGTGCTTCATTTGGGGAACGTGTAATTGCATCAAGTTGCTTTTGGATTCCATACTGGTATTGTCCGGCGTTAAAATAATTTTTACCTTCAGCATATGCTTTATCTGCGGCCCAGTAATTGTAAACTTTGAATAGTAAAAAGAGTGCGAATATACCGACTAAAGTTACTCCAAAATATTGTGATGGCTCACTGAGATGATACTTTGTTTTACTATTGTTTTCAGACTCATCTTTTTCATTTGTGAATATTAAACAAGTTATTGCAAAGTAACAATACATAAGGACATTTACTCCAACAGTTGAAAAACCAAAAAAGTTGGAGATAAACAGAGCGACTTGTCCAGAAAGGAGTGCAACTACTATGAGTTGCTCAGTTTTTGTATGTGATTTTGAAAAGATAATTTTCATTGTGATGATGCAGAGAAATACAAAAATAGTGAGGTAACTGATGAGTCCTACAGCCCCAGTAGTTGCCAAAAGATTGAGTAGTTCATTGTGGGCTTTGTTATAGAGAAAGTCCCACTCAGAGACGTTGTTGTGTTCTCGGATTCTGTCTTGGTAGTAGCTATAAGCAAATGTTTCGACGCCTGATCCAATGATAGGATAGCGTTGCCAAACTTTGATAGCTCCGGTCCAGACAATCTTTCTAATGTCACCAGAATCGGTGCCACCACCTTCAAGACGATCAACTACGGGCGCAGAAGTTTGAGGTGAGGATTCTTGGGAGGCAGTTGCGTTTTGTGATTTTTGTTGTGATTGGGCAAATAGTTCTGAAATGCTTGGAGTAAAACTTGTGCCTGTAATCAGAGCAATAATCAGTATTCCGGCAGTGATGCCAAGTATTGTTGGTAGGTGAAGTTTTGAGAGGAGTGATTTTTTATCTTTGAGGTATAAAAGACCACTGCTAATGGCAAAAATAACAGCACCTCCAGCAAGACCTAACATTCCCGATCTAGATCTGGTGTAAATAAGAACTAAAAAGAGTGCAAGGGAAGTGAGAATGAATAATAATCGTTTAAAGTAAGGGAGTGTTTTTTGGCTGGCAGCAACAACAGCAACTGGAAATAAAGTAATGACATATGCTGCCAGCCAGTTTGGTTGCCCAAAACTTGCGTATACCCGCGATTGCACATCTTGCACCCAACAATCAACACCAAATGACTTATTGCTAGATATTAGTAAACAGCTAAAAGAGTGACCAAAATGTTCGAGTATTCCGTAAATTGATACTAAAAATCCAGATGCAAATGCGCTCAATAAAAAGCTACCAATGTCACTTTTTTTAAAGTTGCTTACAAAAGCATAAAATAGTAAAACATATGAAATTGTAGAGAGAAATCCGCCATTAAATCTAGAGTAGTACCCAAACCATGAAGTATGCGGGTGGATAGAGAGAATTGTAGAGACAAACTGTGAAATAATAAAAAAAAGTATTGGGTAATCAAGTGGTGTTTTTTTCCAGATGAACCTTTTTTCTATAATCATGCGGGTAAGCCATAAAAATCCAATACAAATTGTGAGTCCATACACCAGAATCATTTTGTTAAATTCAAAAAGCTCTTCATTCACAAATCTAAAATAGAGTGGAACGCTAAAAACAAGCAAATTAAAAAAACTAATGACTAAAAATCGAGGATTTATTTTCATACTGGTATATAATAGAGTAACTCAATTTTTGATATTTTCAAAACGAATAAAAAACTGCTATATTGTTATAGTGAGCAAAAAAATTGCTCTGAACTTATCTAAATTGTAAAGGAAAAGTATGAACGATCAATCTGCCCAAGATCCACAACTACAATCAACCTCTTATGTTGATGACTATACACCACCCGCCCAAAGTGTTCCAAGCTCAAATGATGATGGAGTAGTGCCTGTTGTAGTTCCAGACGACGCAGGTAATGATGACATGGAAAATGCACTTGAAGGAAATGATGATTCTGCTGGAGCTGATAGCGATGAGGAAATCGAAGCTCAAAATATTTTTTTCATGCTTGATGTAGAAGAAGGTGATGAATCGCTTAAAGAGAAGTTTTTAGATCAATTACAAGAGGTTATTTGGGATGATTTCCTCACCAATGATGTCGAGCTACTTCTTACTCAAGATGAATTAGTGAATTTTAAAGTTCACAAAGAAAAGGCAGATACGTCTCAAGGTGATGCGCAAGAAAAAGCAAAAGATGAAGTGGTGGAATACCTTGAAAAATTAGTTCCTGATCTAGAAGACATTATGCTCGAAAAAGCTCTTGATCTGAAAGCTGATTTGTTTGTAGAGAGAATCAATGGTATGAAAGAGTACTTTGCTCAGAAGCCAGATCAACTTGCAAAAGTTGCAGAAGCAGAACAATTAATGTACGAAGACAAGTGGAAGTCTGCGGCAAGTGTTCTCAATAACATCAAAGAATAATTTACTATATACTAGCTCCATGAATGTTTTTGGTATAGTTAAATCACTGGTTTTGCCTGTGCTGACAAAAACAGAACCTCTCCTCATTGACCTGGGATCCTCATATACTAGAGTATATAGTGGTGACTCAGAAATTTTCAATGAAGCGACTTGTTTAGCGGTGCACACAAATACACAGTCTGTTGTTGCAATTGGAAATAAAGCCCTCAATTTATTGGGAAAAACTCCACAATCTATAGAGGTTAACTTTCCAGTTTTGCATGGTGTGATTGCTCACCCAAAGTATCTTGAATACTACCTTACAGCAGTTTTAAAAGCAGCTTTACCTGATACTCAGTTTCAGCGTTATTTGTTGGGAATTACTACAAAAATTGCAGTTCCAAGTTCAGTGTCTCCAGCAAAAAAAACTTTGTTGCAACAAGTTTTAAAAGCTGTAGGTTTTACAAAAATAGATTTTGTAAAAAGTGGGTATGCGGTTGCCAAAAATATTTCCCAAAATGACACAAAGTTAAAAGATATCTGTGTGCTAGATATAGGAGCATATAAATCTGAAATTTCTATTTTTTCGCTCGGAGAGCTAATTTATTCACAGTCGTATAGGTTGGGAGGAATTTATTTTACTGAGAGTCTGCAAAAAATTGTGAGAAGTAAGCACCACTGTGTTGTTGGTTGGCATGTAGCTGAAGCGGCAAAAAAAGAAATTGGATCAGTAACTACTAGTAAGGAAAAAGTAGCGATTCGTGGCAAAGATTTAATGACTCAAGCAAGTAAAACAGTTATTTTAGATGCAAGTGATATAAAAACCGAGTTTTCCAAACTTTTAGATGAACTTTTGGATAATATTCAACAGTTTATCTCACTGTTACCTTCTGAAGTCGCTGTTTCAGTTCTGGATAAAGGAATATATCTTACAGGAGGAGGAAGTCAGTTAATGGGCATTGATCAAGCGCTCATAGAAAAATTTAAATGTGATGTGTTGGTTTCCACTAGCCCTGAAAAAGATGTGATCATTGGTTTGCAGAAAATCTAATATGAAAAAAGAGCCATTGATTTTTATTGCTATTATTTTTTTAAGCATGCTTTTTGAGTTTGTAGGCTGGTTTAATAGTCTACGTGCTTTTGGGCAAAAGTATACTGTTCCAGTCTCTACTGTCAACACTCGTATTATTCAGCAACTTTTTCAACCATATGAATATTTTGTTTTCACTTTTAGTAAATCTAAGTACTTACAACAACTCGAAGTAAAACATGCACAGGCCTTGGCTCAATTGACTGAGCTTGATAAGTTGAGACTAGAAAATGAAGAGCTCAGAAAATTACTTGGTGCAAGTGATCAGAAGATAGGCCAAAAGACTATAATCGGAGCGCCAATTGTTTCTCTTGCATTTCCCGCGGTTGGGGTTGGATCAGTAGATGGAGTGTTTGAAAACGACATGGTTTTGATTGGTGAAGTTCTCATTGGAACAATCGATGTTGTAACGGAGTATCAGTCAAAAGTATCACTTCTATCGTCTCAGAGAAAAAAGAGAATACTTGCTCGAACAGAATCGGGAGTTGAGGGAGTTATAGATGGAGATGGAAAAAATGTATTACTCACGCACATCCCAAGGTCTGTTGCAGTGAAAGAAGGTGAGCGAGTAATGACGGTGGGGCAAGAAGGTATTGAAAAAAATATGTTGATTGGTACTATTCAAAAAACTGAACATATTCCTTCTGATGCAACACAAACCTTTGTAATTCAGCAACTGGTCTCATTTTATTCAGCAGCACTAGTGGAGGTAAAGTAATGATTTTATTATTACGTTTTCTGGAACTTTTTTCGAAGTTAATTATTTTATTTTTGATTATCTCTTTCGAGAGAGTAGTGGGTTTGCCAGTTTTTTTTCTTACAGTTGCAGTTTCGTTTATGTTGATCGCAAGATCTGTGAGTAGGTATATTCTTTTTGTTTTTGCAGCGTTTTTACTTGCTATTTTTTACCAACAGGCATTTGTTATTTCATTTTTACTTTTGTTTTTTTTATATTCAGGATTTGTATATGGAAGCCAGGTAATTGAGTCAAATTTACAAAGATTCATTGCCTTGCTGTTTCTCATAGTTCTTTTTATTATGTATATTTCTGAGATCAAAATAGAATTTTTGACTGTTGCTCAGTTGGTTGTAGGATTACTTATTTCAATAGTATTTTTACTTAAATTTTTGTTTGTACGATATGGATTTTTGGGTAAGAAAATGACTGCAAAAAGATGAATAAAAAATTAATGGCGTATGTTGTTGTTGTGTTTGTGGTAACTGGGCTGTTGGTTCGTTTGGTTGATACTCAAATTCTGAAGGGGTCATTTTTTGCTGATTTGGCAGATAGAAATAGAATGTACATCGTTTCTGATCCAGAACAGCGAGGTGTGTTTTTAGATAGGTATTCTGATCCACTGGTTTTTAACAAGCCAGTGTACTATAAGCTGGACTCTTCTGAAAGTTTATACAGTGAAAAAACAAGAATAGAGAGAGAAGAAGCGCTCCAAATTATGACAACGGATCCATCTCTAGTACAAGTGCAACATGAGAGGGAATACCGGTATCCGCAGTCGCTTTCACATGTGCTTGGATACATCGGCAAGGTAACTGCTGATGATTTGCTCAAGGACAGTAGTTTGCATATTAGTGACAAAATTGGCAAGATGGGGTTAGAGTTGCAGATGCAAGATTACCTCACAGGTACGCGGGGATATAGAGAATTTGAAATTAATGCTATGGGTGAGAAGCAACATTTGGTTGCGCAGGAAGCAGGGATTCCAGGTGGATCAGTTGCAACAACTATCGATCCCTATCTATCGCAAGCTGCTTATGAAGCAATGGATGGCAAGTTGGGTAGTGTGATTATTTTGGACGCTCAAACTGGTGAATTGTTGAGTATGGTGAGTACGCCCACATTTGACTCAAGTTATTTTAGTGAGTCTTTTATCCAAACAGAGAAAGAACGAGAGAGAATTAAAATGATTCAGTCTTTTTTCTCTCATCCTCAGAAGCTCTTTTTTAATAGGGCAGTGAGTGGTGCTTACCCTCCAGGTTCAGTTTTTAAATTGATAACTGCATTATCTGGACTTGAGAATGATAAGATTACGAGTAACACTACTGTTTTGGATGAAGGTGA
Organism: uncultured Pseudomonadales bacterium; assembly: GCA_964652415.1. Lineage (GTDB taxonomy): Bacteria > Patescibacteriota > Microgenomatia > UBA1400 > PJMF01 > VFLK01. The sequence continues at coordinate 10,478 of CAZZDG010000006.1, forward strand.
ACTCAAAGTTGGTGAATATTCCTACGCGAATTGGTATTTTACTCAGTTTGGGAGAAAAGAAGGTGAGATAAGTCTGCAGAAAGCAATTGCAAGAAGTAATGATACCTATTTTTATAAAGTTGCAGAGTGGGTTGGACCAGAAAAGATCAAGGAGATGGCTCAGCTTTTTGGGTTGGGTAAAAAAACTGGTATTGAGTTACAGGCAGAGACGGAAGGTTTGCTCTCTGACCCCGAATGGAAACAACGTATTTTGGGAGAGCGTTGGTTTTTGGGGAATACCTACCACATGGGGATAGGTCAAGGAGATATTCTAGTTTCTCCGATACAGATTGCTCAAATGGTTCAAGCTATTTCTAATAAAGGAACATTGTGTACTCCGAGTTTTATTTCAAAAGATTTTAAAACAGGGCATCAACAAGAAGGAAGGTGTGGGGAAGTTGGTGTTTTAAAAGAGAACTTAGAGCTTGTGGTGTCAGGAATGCTTGAGGCATGTAGTAGTGGTGGGACTGGTTTTCCTTTTTTTGCTTACAACGAACAAGTGAGAAATCCAGAGCTTGGTGCATATGAAGAAATTCAAGCTGGTGCTGTAGCTTGTAAAACAGGGACCTCTGAATTTGGTGGCGCAGATTCAAGGGGGTATAGAAAGACACATGGTTGGTTTGTAGCAAACTTTGGTACTAGTGAATTAGTTGAGAAGTTACAGGGATCTGTGTTGGTTTCGGCAAGTAGTTCAGAGAGTATTGGAGATACAGTGACCAATGTTTTTGAAGCAACGAGTTCTGGCCAAACGAGCACCACTACAAATAGTGAAGTTGCTGATGAATCGAAAAAAACAAATAAGGAACTATGGGTACAAAGAGTACTTGAAAATGGTTTCCCCAAAAATATTGTTGTTGTAGTCTTGGTTGAAAGTGACGAAGCAAATCCGTACCGTGAGGGTTCAAAAGATGCTGGCCCGGTAGCTAAAGCTATTTTTGACTGGATGTTTGCTGATATAGTTTCTGAAGTTGGTGTGAACATAAATGATATCCCTGAATACTCTAGAGAATAATTAATTTCACTTATTTAACAAGCATGTCAGTTGAATGTAAGAAATGGCATATATAGTAGTGCCATATGTATTTTAGTTTTGACCAATTAATACAACATACATACTCACTAGAGGATAAAATATTTTTACAGTGTTTGTTATGTTTGGATGGTTTGGGAAGAAAAACTGCTGCTCAAGTTTTGGTTTATTTAAAAAACAATAACCTTAATATAAATCATTTTTGGGTTAATAAAACCGACGTTTTTGATAATATTTGCGTGAGAAAAAAAATTGTCTCTAAAATATATAAACCTATTTTAGAACAAAAACAAAAAGAAATTTTTGACAAACTAACAAAAGATGGGATTCGGGTGCTGGCTTTTTGGGAAGAGGAGTATCCCAGTTTGCTTTTAGCAACAGAGGATTTTCCACTATTACTATATATAAAGGGAAATATTCATTTATTGCAAGAAAAGAGTGTGGCAGTGGTTGGTACTAGAAAAGTGACTTCATATGGAGCTACTGCAACACGAAAAATTGTTTCAGAGCTAGTTGACTACGGATATACGATTGTTTCTGGCTGTATGTATGGAGTTGATGCCATTGCTCACCAGACAGCCCTCGATTCTGGAGGTAAAACTGTAGGTGTGCTTGGTTATGGTTTTGATCAGGTAACTCCAACGCATATGAAAGAGCTGCAAGAGAGTATCTTAGTGCACGGTGGTTGCTTAGTTACTGAATATCTCCCCGATGTTTTTGCAAATAAAGGAACCTTTCCAGAAAGAAACAGAATTGTTGCTGGTATGAGTTTGGGAGTTCTAGTTGTGGAGGCGGCACTCAAGAGCGGTACTCATATCACTGCGGGGTGTGCTCTTGAGGCAGGGAGGGAAGTATTTGCGGTTCCAGGAAGTATTTTCAATCCGTTTACAGAAGGCACGAAGTTTTTAATTAATCAGGGAGCGAAACTAATCAGTTCTGGATTTGACATAGTTGCAGAATTCAAAAAAGTGGTTACAATACCAAATTCTGGTCAAGCAGATGCAGTGGTAGATATAAATATGTTGGTTAGTACGCTTAATTTAGACAGCAAATCACAAAAAGTAGTTCGAGAACTACTGTATCTATCACAAACTACAGATGAGCTGTCAAAAACAACACAGCTCACAATTAAAGAGTTACTAAGTGTGCTTGGTATGTTAGAGTTAGAAAATATAATAGAAAATGAAGCTGGAGTATGGCACTGTGTGCTATAGTAGTAAATTATGCATTTAGTTATCGTTGAGTCTCCTACAAAAGCAAAAAAGTTGAAACAATATTTGGGAAGCGAATACCAGGTTGAAGCAAGTGTTGGGCATATTAGAGATCTGCCAAAAACTGGACTTGGTGTTGATATTGAGCATAACTTTGAACCAACCTATGAAGTAAATGAAGATAAAGTCAAAGTTGTTAACAAACTTCGTCAGGCAGCCACTTCTGCAAAAAAAATCTATTTAGCAACTGACCCTGACCGTGAAGGTGAGGCAATTGCTTGGCACATCCAGTCTTTGCTTGAAGAAGTAAAAGGAAAAAAGAAAACTAATGCAGACTTTTATCGTGCAACGTTTCATGAAATCACGAAAGGCGCGGTTTTGCATGCAATTGAAAATCCATCTACGGTTAATATGGATTTGGTTGATGCGCAACAAGCACGCAGAATTTTAGATAGATTAGTAGGTTATAAAGTTTCACCAGTGTTGTGGAAAAAAATAAGGCGCGGACTTTCTGCAGGAAGAGTGCAATCAGTTGCACTGAGACTAGTTGTTGAGAGAGAACGAGAAATTGAGAAATTTAAGGCAGAAGAGTATTGGGAAATTGCTACTGCCTTGGCTACAAAGCAAGATGAGCGAAAAATATTTTCAAAAGAAGGTAAGGCAGATGAAGATTTGCCATCACATATATTTTTAGGTCAGGTGAGTAAGGTGAATAACAAGAAGTTTGAGCCAACAAAAGAAGCGGACGTTACTCCAGTTGTAGCAGTTTTGCCTGAAGCGGATTATATAGTTGGTTTGGTAGACAAAAAGGCTAGGAATCGTTCTAGCTTACCTCCATTCACAACTTCAACATTACAACAAAAAGCAGCCACGAGTTTTGGATACTCAGGTAAACAAACAATGCAGTTAGCTCAACAACTCTACGAAGAAGGTTTAATTACCTATCATAGAACTGATTCGGTTAACTTATCTCAAACTGCTCTGGATATGGCTCGTGAATATATTGGGAGCCAATTTGGTCCAAACTACTTGCCAGCACAGCCAAAATTCTTTGCAAAACAAAGTAAAAATGCGCAAGAAGCTCATGAAGCAATTCGTATTACACATATTGGTACGATGGAGAGTGATATTACGAGCAAAAGTGCTCGATTTTCTTCACAACATGCCAAGTTATATGGTTTAATCTGGAAGCGATTTGTAGCAAGTCAAATGGAAACAGCAGTATATGATCAAACAGCTGTTGATGTTGAGTTTACCCCAAAAAAAGCAAATATTGTAAAAAATGGTGTTATTAAGGTTACTGGTTCTGTTTTAAAGTTTGACGGTTGGATGAAACTATTTCCAGATAGAGAAGATAGTATTTTGCCTGAATTAGTGCAAGGGCAAGTTATTCATTTTACAGATATGTTTGCGGCACAAAAGTTTACTCAACCACCAGCTCGGTATAATGATGCGTCATTAATCAAAGAGTTAGAGAAAAAAGGTATTGGGCGTCCAAGTACCTATGCATCAATTATTTCTGTAATCATTGATCGTGGATACGTTGAGCGTGAGCAAAAAAAGTTTTTTGCTACAGCAGTTGGTATGACAGTGACTGATTTTTTGATTGAACATTTTGAGCAAATAATGGACTACGAATTTACTGCAGAAATGGAAGAAGACTTAGACAGAATTTCACTGGGAAAGAAAAAGTGGAAGGATGTTGTGGGTAGTTTCTATAAACCGTTTGAGAAAAAAATTGAGTTAGTTACAGAAAAGGCAGAACGAACACAAATTCCTGTTGAGAAAACTGGTGAGAAATGTCCAGATTGCGGTGATACAGAGCATGGTGAAATTGTGATTCGGGCAGGAAGATTTGGAAAGTTTAAGAGTTGTAGTAGATTCCCGGAATGTAAATATACTCAAAATATTGTTGAGGTTGTGGAAGATGTTGTTTGTCCTTTATGTCAAAAAGGACAAGTAACTATTAAAAATACTCGCTGGGGCAAACCATTCTTTGGTTGTGGAAGATATCCTGAATGCAACTGGGCAAGCTGGAAAAAACCAGAAAAAGGTGAACAAATAACTCAAGCTGCATGGGAAGTGTTACAAAAAGCTCGGGAAGAACGCAAACAAAAATGGTTAGAGAGCAAAAAAGGTAGTGCTATTGTTAAAAATGCAGCCGAAAAATCAACAAGAGCAAAAACAAAAGCAAAAAAAACGAGTACAGTAAAGAAAAAAGTTTCTAAAACAACTACTAAGAAAAAAACAACAAAAACAAAATGAAAATAGCATTGTTTGGTGGAGCGTTTGATCCTCCACATATTGGTCATAAAACTGTTGCGGAGTCATTAATTGGTGAAAAAATCGTAGACGAGGTATGGTTTGTACCTGTTTTTAAGCACCCATGGGCAGATAAATATGGCAAACAATTGTTAACAGATTACGATCTGAGAGTTAGGATGCTTGAACTTACTATAGGAGCTCAAATTGAAACTATAGCAGAGCCTATTAAGGTTGCACATTTCAAAGATGTGAGTTTCACATATGACACGCTCAAATATTTTTCAGTAAAATTTCCAGAGAACGAATTTTCTTGGGTAATGGGTTCAGAATATTTGAGTAGATTTGACGATTTCCTTAAAGGACACCCAAAATTAACCGATTATCAGTTTTACATTTATCCTCGTGCGGGATACCCCTTTGATGATAGTTTGAAAAAGAAGAATATGATATTTCTTCAGGGAATGCTTGAAGTAACTGCCTCCTCTACAGAAATAAAGCAAAGAATCAAGAACCATCAATCAATAGACACGCTTGTTGTACCCGCAGTGACAGATTTAATTAATAAAAACAAATTATTTTTGTAACACTTTGTTCCAATATTTACCCCTCTTTTTTGTGTTACAATTTTTTTGATTAAGAAATGTGAAGCCATTAGCAAAAAAGTGAGGTGTTGTATGAAGTCAGTAAAAGTTGTGAAGTACGAAAAGGTAAGAACTCCAGACAACCAATATAAAAACTTACTTCAAAGCATTCTAGATAATGGTATTGTTACTAAATCTCAGCAAGAAGTTGACGCCCTAACTTTTATGGCGCCTGCTTCATTGCATTTTAAGTTATCTCAGGGATTTCCTATTATTACCGAGCGCAAAATTAGTAAAAAAATTTGGGGTCAAGCTATTGGCGAGATTATTGGGTTCATCAATGGCGCTAGAACTCAAGAGGAATTATCGAAATATGGTTGTAATTGGTGGAAGTCTTGGGTTACAGAGGCCAAATGTAAAAAACGTGGGTTAGAGGAAGGTGACATGGGTCCAGGAAGTTATGGTGCGGCTTTCCATGATTTCCCAACCTCAGAAGGTCCAGCATATAACCAGTTCCAAAATATCATCGAACAAATAAAAGAGCAGCCGCACTTGCGTACCCACTTTATTAGCCCCTGGATTCCGCAATACACAATTAGGGGTAAGGGTAAGCAGCAAAAGGTGGTGGTGTGTCCATGTCATGGGTGGATTCATATTCGGATTATTGATAATAAACTGACACTCCATATGTTCCAAAGAAGTAGTGACACCCCAATTGGGTTGCCAGCTAATTTGGCACAGTACGCAGCTCTCACAATGATGATTGCTCAGGTCACAGGATATGAGGCACACGAGTATATTCATAGCTTTTCTGATGCGCATATTTACGTAGATCAAATTGACCATGTGAAAGAAATTCTTAAGCGTGAGTCAAAACCATTCCCAATCATGAAACTTAATCCAAAAGTAAAAAACCTGTTTGATTTTAGGGTGGAGGATTTTGAGCTTGAAGAGTATGAGTCACATCCAGGAATGTGGGATATCCCCGTTGCTATCTAGTTTGGAAACGACAAATACAATTATGAACACAAAAAATACTCAAAAATTTGTTGATCTAGATAATGCAAGAGAAGACGAACAAAAGCAGGTCATGCAAGAAATAATTTCTGCAGATCATTGTCCATTTTGTCTGGAAAACTTACGAAAATATCACAAACAACCAGTTTTGAAAGAGGGTAAATATTGGATAATAACTCAAAATCAGTGGCCATACAAACATACAAAAATTCATTTGTTGGCAATCTATAAAGAGCATGCGACAAAATTGTCAGAACTCGATCCTCAATCTGGAATTGAGTTATTTGAATTTATGCAGTGGTCAGAACAAGAGTACCAAATTCCAGGTGGTGGTTGGGCGATGCGGTTTGGAGATACAAATTATTCTGCAGGTACTGTAAATCATTTACATGTGCAGTTTATTCAACCTGATATTGAGCACCCAGAGTTTGAGCCGGTGCGGATTAAGCTAGGCAAAGGGTGATTTTCTGATCATAGTTAATAGTTATATGCAAAATTAGTCGACCATTAGGATTTCAATCCCTGAATCCAAAAGTATTCGTTCTCCATCAAGCATGGCATAGCCATCGCTAAAATAGAGTCTATTTATTCCGCTAGTGGCAATTAATTTTGCGCATACTGGGCAAGGGAAAGTGGAAACATACATATTTTTGCCCTGAAGCGAAATTCCTTTTTTTGCACTGTCAGCTATGAGAGCGGCTTCGGCATGAATTGCAGTAGAGAGGTCGATATTTTCACCTTTGTGGAAGGAGTTTCGCGGATCTGAATCAATATATGGGGTGTATGGACTTGGCAAATGGTGGTTGTGAGCGATTGAAATAATTTTTGGTTGATTGTTTTGTGAATTTTGAGTGTTCAATTGTTTTTGTTCTTCAAATACTATAGCACCTACCTGACGCCACCAATCCGAGCTGAGTTCAGCTGTTTTTTTTGTTTCTCCAATCAATGAATCAAGTAATCTTCCAAAGTCTTCACCAGTTTTAACTTGTTTGTTCTGTATTTCTTTTTTTCGCACAGTGTTTTTTCGATTCCATCTTAAAAAAGTGTTGTCAAAAATAACGGTGCTTTTTGCAAAATATTTTTTTGCCAACCAAGTGAAAATATCTTCTTGAGGAAGGATTATTTCTTGATTTTCATCATCTAAAAAAGTTAAGTCATTTGCGCCAAGCAAACTAACTTTTCTTCCGGGGAGTAGAGCTTCAAGGCTTGTTTCTGCTTGCTTTGGGGTGATAGCTCTTATTTCTTTACGTAAATAATCAAACTCCTGATCAATTAGTTTAATCAAACTTTCGTTTACAATGAAAATGTCTGCTTCTTTATGATTTTCGAAAAACTGCAAGTATCCGGCGTGGATTACGGGGAGGTAGACAATTATTTTTGGTTTCATAGGTACTCATTACTTTCAGATGTCATTTTCCGTTTTCGTCTTTTAGTTCTTCTAAAATTTGTTCAATAGTTCCAATGAGTCGCTTAGAAATTGTTTTTGTAATTCGTTTCTCGGCGCCAATTTGTACTAGGCGAATTTTTGCACTGGTAGAAGTTGTTGCTTTCCTGCGCAAAACTACAACTTTACCACAAAATTCGAGTAATTGTTTTTTTTGAGCTGGAGTATAAGTATCTGCAGTGGCAATTAAAATGTCTGGTTGAATTAATTTGATAAGTTCCCATTTCGGTTCACCAAGTTTTTTGAGGACAACATGATTAACATCTGAAATATAGGTAAGCATTTCCATACGCTCATCTTGAGGAACAACTGGTCGGTCAGGTCCTTTGCGAGTGCGAATTTTCTCATCACTATCTACGCCAACGAACAAAATATCGCCGTGCTTTTTAGCTTCACACAAATAGCGGCAATGACCAATGTGCAACATGTCAAAGGAACCAGAGGTCAAGACAATTTTTTTCTTCTGTTTGTGGTATTTTTTTGCAAGTTTTAGAACATCGGTATAACTTGCCACTAGTTTTTTGCCATTTTTCATTTCTTCACAATCCTACTACATCATGTTGGAATCTGACTAGGAGCTGTTGCCATTGCTGTTCCTATGTTAGGATAATTTGATATGAAAGTTACGTTAGTTGCCTCAATAACAGCAGATGGTTTTATCGCCCAGAGTAAAGAGCAGTCTTCACTTGATTGGACGAGCAGAGAAGATACTAGATTTTTTATTCAGAAAACTAAGGAAATTGGTGTGGTTATTATGGGTGCAACAACTTTTGAAACAATCAAGCCTCAGTACTTACCCTTTGCAGGGCGAACTATTGTTGTTATGAGTAGGTCAAAAACGTATCCGCAATTTGATCAAAAAGAGGTGAGGGCAGAGAGTGGAACAGCTGCGGAAGTTTTGGAAAAATTAGAAAAACAAGGTCTTGCTCAAGTAGTGCTTGGAGGTGGAGCAAGTGTGTATACCCAATTTATGCAGGCAGGTTTGGTTGATGAACTTTTTTTAACTGTTGAGCCAATTGTTTTTGGCTCAGGGGTGAAACTATTTTCTGAGACTCTAGTGAAAAAGTTGCAGTTATTAGAAATAATTGACCTCACAGATCAAACAAAAATACTGCATTACAGGGTGGTAACCGAATGAATAAAGCAATCAAAGTAATTTTTAAACAATTTGATGAGTCGTTGCCAAAGCCAGAGTACAAAACTCCAGGCGCTGCAGCGCTTGATTTATATGCCAGAACTGCAGTCAGCATTCCTGCTCATGGAATTGGTTATGTACCTTTAAATGTGGCGCTGCAGCTTCCGGAAAACCATTGGGCCTTACTCTCAGCGAGAAGTAGTTTGCACAAACGCGGTTTGATGTTGGCTAACGGTATTGGTGTAGGTGACTATGATTACCGTGGTCCAAACGATGAGTATTTGGCGGCACTTTTTAATTTTACAAATGTAGACGTATCAGTAGAAAAAGGAGAGCGGATCGTTCAATTAATAGTAATGCACCGCGAGCCTGTAGTGTTGGAGATGGTTGAGGAATTTAATACAAAAGATCCTACAACAAAAAATCGTGGAGGATTTGGTTCTACCGGTCGCAAGTAGTTTTTTTATTTTGACATAAATATTTTAGGCAAATTTTTAGCAGTTTTTTTTCTATATTTTATTTGTTCAGTTTGGTAAATATACCCTTCGAATGGCTTTGCAATTGAATTTTGAGTTATATTGTAAAACACATGATATAGTTTTTTCTAGTTGCATAACAACTATATATTGTGGTTTATTGAACTCTATTGTTCAACAGAAAATTAAGAAAATAAAACATGGCATTAAAAAAAATAGAAATAGCACCAGGAGCTAATAATCAATTTTCCCAGCAAAGAATGGATGTGGCAAAGGCACTCGCCACTACTTCTGAAGTCGAAGGCAGAATTAAAATTGACAGAAAAACATTAATTGCACTCAAAAAATTCATTGCAGATGTGCTTGCTTGGCAAAAAGAACGCCCCCCGCTTTTTGAGACTGATCAAGATCTCAGCATTCTCACTATTTTGCTTCTTGGAGAAATAGAAGAGGTTTCAGATTTAAGGAAGCTTGAGGGTTTGCAAGGTTATGATTTTAAATCAGAAAAAGGTGAGGCGATTGATGTAGGATTTTTCTTAGCTTGCTTTGATTATATGGTGAAATCATTGGGTGGTGATATCGACCATCAAATGGCTCTTGAGAAGGCAAATGGGCAGACTAACGGCTCACACGCTATAGAAATATTGCGTGAAGTTGGTGGAAACTTGAGTAAAAAAACATTAGAAAAAGATTTGCAGTATTTGTGGACCTTGTGGATTTCCTATTTGATTCACATGAAGTATTCAGTAAATCCAAATCAGGTTTTACACGAATACACTTTTCCAAAAAACAATGGCAACTATGCTGCAGAATTGCTTCGAGGAAACCCAATATTTGAACAAACCTTTAAAAGAAAGATGGATAGAGATGAGAAAATTGCATACTTTTCACACTATAGAAAAGCAGTTCGGCTTATAAGGGATTTTTTAATCAAGCATTTGGATCCAAATATAGAACACACAGGCTTGAAGCCTGAGCATTACCGACCATATAAAATTTTCATTTATAGTTTTATGAATTTTAATTCTGTTGGGTTAAATCCTCAGAAGGCACTCGAAATGTTGGAATCCCAGCTTTACTTGGACTACAATATACCCAGAGTTATAAAAACACCGGCGATTTTGCGACCAAATCACAGATTGCCAAATTAACTGCAAAAAATGATATAAATAAGGGAGCTGAAAAAAACAAAATTACAGAAGGAAAAAATTATGGGAACAGATAATGGATATTTAATCACACTAGAAGGTGGAGAGGGTGGTGGTAAAACTACTCAAATAGTCCGGTTGCGCGACAGCCTTACAAAGGCTGGTAAAGATGTTGTGGTGTTGCGTGAACCAGGTGGCACTGTTATTTCAGAACAGATTCGTGAGGTCGTTTTGTCTGCAAAGAATGTTGGAATTGCATTCACAACTGAGGTTTTACTATTTCAGGCTGCTCGTGCGCAAATTTATCGAGAAATTGTCTTGCCATCTATGGAAGCTGGTAAAGTTGTAATTATTGATCGCTCCCGTGATAGTTCTGTTGTGTACCAAGGAATTGTGAGAGGTTTCGGAAAAGATTTGATCGAACAGCTCAATGATATATCGACAAAAAATACGTACCCGAATTTGACACTTTTACTTGATGTTGAAGTTGAAACTGGTTTAAAAAGAAGAGAATCAGCTGGCGCTATGAATCGTTTAGACATGGAGGCAACAGATTTTCACAATAAGGTTCGTGCTGCTTATTTAGAGATGGCCAAAGCGGATACAAGTGGTCGTTGGCAAATTACTGATGCGGCAAAATCAATTGACGAAGTTGAGAAGGATATCTGGGACGTTATTTCAAAGAAGATGGGAATTTAGCTAATAATCCTTGCAAAAGTTTTTTGACATTTTGCACAACCTTTTTGCAGTAACTTTCAACTTTAAATTGTTGTTTTAATTCTTCAAAAAGATATTTTATAAATTCTGTCAATTAAAGAATGTTCTTACTTGCATGAGAGGAGAAACATTTGTAGTATGGGGTGATGAAACTACCAAGAGCAATTCAAAATTTAATAGAAAAATTCGAAAAGTTGCCTGGTGTTGGTCCAAAATCAGCACAACGTTTAGTTTTTTATTTACTACATAACCCTGACCACGAGCTTGAAGATTTCGCGGAAAAACTTATGGCATTAAAAAAAAATACTGTTTTATGTGAAGAGTGCCACAATGTGAGTGAAATAAATCCTTGTAGTTTGTGTAGTGACCCAAATAGAGAAACAGATACCTTATGTGTGGTTGAGCAACCTCTTGATGTGATAGCTATAGAAAAATCCAACTCATTTAAAGGAAAATACCATGTATTGCATGGCAGCATTGCACCGTTGAATAATATTGGCCCAGATCAGCTTTTTTTACATGATCTTGCTCGTCGTTTAGAGGGAGTAACTGAACTCATAATTGCTACAAATCCAACTATGGAAGGTGAGGCAACGGCTTTATATATTAGTGAATTTTTGGCAAACCAAAGTGGTGTAGATTCGAACTTACTTGCAATTACTCGGATTGGTCATGGACTACCAATTGGTGCAGATATTGAGTATGCAGATGGGGTGACACTCTCAAGAGCGCTTGAGGGCAGAAGAAAATTATAATATTCATCAATATAGCAGTCTTTACGCAAAAGTGTTTTCTTGTTATTCTTAATAATAGAATCGATTTATTACTAGGCAATTATTTTGATGCAAAAAAAATATTTTATAGATATTCCACACTGGAAACTTCTTATTATAAGAGTACTTCAGATTTTGACATTACTAGGTTCTGGAGCTTATTTATTTTGGCGATTTAATCCACTTTTTTGGAATAACCCTTTTTTATCTTTTATTTTACTTGTTGCAGAGGTTATCTTTTTTGTTAACTTCATTGTTCATTTTCCTGTTTTATGGTTGTTTCCATCTAAACACATTCCAGTCAATAAGCCTGAAAAAGATATTAAAATCAGTATAGTTATTCCAACTTACAATGAGCCTCTTGATATATTGCAGCCAACTATTATGCAAGCTATGGCTGTTGCTATTCCTGCAAAAGTTTTATTGAGTATTGTGATTTTAGATGATGGAGAAAGACCTTGGCTAAAGGAATATGTAGAGGAAATAAGCAATACCAGTTTGATTGCTGTTAAGTATGTCACTCGTACCCAAAGAACTGGATATAAAGCAGGTAATATTAACAATTACCTTAATAAATATTGCAATGAGGACTATATCTTGGTTTTGGACGCTGACTTTATACCAAAGCCTAATATTTTGAATAGTTATTTTCAATTTCTTGGTAATCCAAATATAGGTTTTTTACAAGCTCCACAATATTTTGACAATATTTCAAAAGATGATCCTTTTGGACAGGATCCAACAATTTGGTTTGATATTTTGCAAGTCGGTCGTTCTGCACATAATGCATTGATATGTTGTGGGACTCCTACACTTTTTTCAGTTGAAGCTTTAAGACAAATCGATGGAATGCGAGAAAATACAATGACTGAAGATTTTGCAACAGGTGTGGCGTTGCAATCACAAGGGTTTCAAGCAGTCTATATTAGAGATGAGCTAGCAGTTGGTAAAGCGAGTAGTGACATGATAGATGTTGTCCAAAAAACTCAAAGATATGCTGCGGGAGCTTTCGAATTTTTGTTTTTTAGTCACAAGTGGAAATTTGGGAAAAAACTAACTTTTAAACAACGATTTTTACATTACACATATCCAGTTGCTTTTTTTTGCACCACTTTTTACGCCGATACTTATTTTATTGCCGATAATTGCTTTATTTATAGGCATTAGCCCCTTTGCAATAGACGAGAGTGGTAAGTTTTTCTTAATTGCTCAACTAATCTCGGTGGTAAGTTTACAACTCATTTTTATTTTGTTAGTTGGAAAAAAAACATGGCGAGCATCGCAATTTTATTTTGGTATGTTTCCCGCAGTATATTCAGCCTTGTTGAGGACAATTCTAGGCAAATCGGTATTCTCTGTAAGTAAGAAGGATGGTGGCAAAACAATTTCTGGCTTAAAACAACTTAAGGCGGTTCGAGTCCAATTCCTGTGTGTTTTGTTAGGATTGTTTGCATTTGGACAAGCAATGAATTTATGGTTGAAGGGTGAATTGAGCCTGTCACTTTATCCGTCTGTAGGTTGGTTATTACTAAACACAGTGCTTTTAACTGGAGTGATAAGTTACCCTTTAAGACAAATTAGACAGGAAATGTTTAAATGGTTGCAGGCAAAGATTTATATTACTATTCCTTCCTTATTAACCATGATTTTAATAACCTTATTAGGTGTTGTGGGTGGTCGGTATTTCTTACTTAGAGACCAAGCAACTAATTTTGATGAGAATGCAGCAATTTCATCTGAAAGATTAACTATTTCACTTGACAAACTAGATGATCGTTTAAGTAATCTGGGTGAGAACAAATTCCAAACATTCTTATTTTTTATTGGTTGGGGTGAAAACACAGAAGCTGCAGGGGCAGATCAGTTTAGAGTTTCTGTTGCACCTATTCTCAATCTTGCATATGAGCGACAAATGACGCCTATAATTACCTGGGAGCCTAAATTTTCTGATGAGGAATTACAGCAACAATTTTCGCTTAGTTCAATAGCGGACGGTCAAAGTGATCGTTATCTCAGAGGTTGGCGAGATGAGTTGCAAAAGTGGCTTAATGATCACCCTGATTTTGAGGTTCGCATACGCTTAATGCACGAGATGAATGCGCCTATTGCAGAATATCCATGGAGCCATGTTTCTCCTGAATCATATCGACTTATCTTTGAACATATTTTTTCGATTGTAAATGACGTTGATGGAAATCTACAATGGATGCTTGTTTTCCAGAATTTGACAGCTGATGCAAATTGGCAAAACAAGCGAGCAGGTGATTATGAGAAATATATTCCAAATGTGCCAATCGATTATATTGGTATTGATGGTTATAGTAGGCTGTACCAGGTTGGTGTAGATGGTCCTCCTGGTGGTGAAGTAACTCCGCAACAAGTTTTGCCAGAAGAATTTTTTCGTTTGATTCGTAAACGCTTTCCTCAGACAAAGCTGGTGATTAGCGAGACTTCGGTACCATATATTTCTAAAACCGATGAGCTAATTCCTTATCCAGCAGGACAAGTTTCTTATCAAATGACAGATTTGCAACGTGCAGAATGGATTACAGATCTACAAAAATACGTTATTTCTTTGAACGAAAAATATGGTCTATATGAAGTTATTTGGTTTAATGGTAATACTGATTATCATTGGTCACTTTTTGCTCCTGAAGATCTACTCACTTTTAGATCATTTCAGAATTTCATCTCTGTATTAAGAAGAAATGAAATGAAGATGGGGATATATCCAGGAGAGTAATGATATAATAGTCCTAAGGAAAACTTGATAAACATGCAAAAAATGAGAAAAAAATATAAAATAGTTCTTGTTGTTTTATTAGTTATAGTTAGTATTTCATCAGTATTATTGTTTGTTTCTAATTTGAATTCAAGTCAAGAGACACGCTCGCAAGGGTTTAGTGGTTTTCCTATACCATTTGATGATTCAGATCAACCAATACAGTACATAGATCAAACTACACAAATTGTTGCTGAGAAGATCCCAATTTACCTTGGATTTTCATTAGAACCAGTTGATGATCGGACTATAAATGAGATGTCTTCTTTAATTGGGGATAATCTAACAATTATCAATGTATATTTACAATGGGGAAATGAATATAATTCACGTCTAACGCCAGAATTCTTTCAGGTTTTTCAAAGGCGTGGGGTAACTCCAATGATCACTTGGGAGCCGTGGAATCCTTCAATGGGGGTTAATCAAGAAGAATATAGTTTAGCTACCATTATTTCTGGGAAGCATGATGAATATATCCGCCAATCCGCACGTGCAATTGCTAATTATAATAATCCAGTTTTCTTACGTTTTGCTCACGAAATGAACGGCAATTGGTATCCTTGGAGCGGTACTGTTAATGGAAATTCTCCAGAGCAATATGCTTTAGCATGGAAACATGTGGTTGCTATATTTAGATCAGAAGGTGTTGTTAATGTAACTTGGGTTTGGACTCCAAATGCAGGGAGTGTGCCAAATACTCAGAATAATGTTTTGGCATCATATTATCCTGGTGATGAGTATGTAGATTGGGTTGGTTTAGATGGTTATAATTGGGGAGGACTACAAGGAGATAAGAGTTGGCGTAGTTTTGATCAAATTTTTTCCAGACCGTATGTTGAGCTTACTGCAATAACTGAAAAACCCATTATGATTGCAGAAGTAGGTTCCGTTGAAAGTGGGGGTAGAAAAGATTTGTGGTTCAAAGAGCTTTTATCTCCTGATCTGGGAAATAAATATCCTCAAATGAAAGCACTTATTTTTTTCAACCTTCAAAAGGAAGCTGATTGGCGTATTCAATCTTCAGTAGAATCATTAAATCAATTTATAAATTCCCTAAAAGTTCTAGTAGTTGCTAAACAAATGAGTCTGAATGCCCACAAAATCGTTGAGCCAAAATAATCATAAAAAGATAAAATTATTAGTAATATGTTTACTGTTATTGATAGGTAGTTTTTCTATTAGTTATTATTTTTTTCCTACTAGAGAAACGCCCTCAACAGTTCAAGAGCCCTCTTTAATTGATATTTTAAAATCACCTTCAAGAGACATTTTCTTACAAGGAATTATAAGTAACGATAGTCTTTCCCTAGCAAATAACTTAAGTTTGAATAAAATCTTATCAGTTAAGGATAATAAAACACCAAAAGTTATTCTTGGTAAGTTTCAAAATTGGGCTCAGGATGCAGAGGTTGATATGTTTTTTTTATCAAAAGCAAAATCATTCAAAGCTATTCCTTTAATTACTTGGGAACCTTGGAGTCCAGAAATTACAAGTTCTGAAGTTCAAACTAACCAACTGGAGTATAGACTGCAAAATATCACAGATGGAAAATTTGATGCTTATATTAGAAGATACGCAATTGCACTTAAGAAATTTGATTATCCAGTCTTTTTACGTTTTGCTCATGAAATGAATGGTAACTGGTATCCTTGGAGTGGGACTGTAAATAATAATACGCCAGAAGCCTACAAAGCTGCTTGGCAACATATTCATGATATTTTCACTCAAGAGAAGGTGACTAATGTTATATGGGTATGGACACCAAATGAGCCATTTGCAGGTGCTTTTGGAAAAGATTCTGATCAGTTTTCTCTCTATTACCCTGGTGACGACTATGTAGATTGGGTTGGAGTTTCTGCCTACAACTGGGGAACTCATCAAGAGTATAGTGTTAATAGAAGTTTTTCAGATGTCATTTCAAGTTCATACAATATTCTTAAATCTTATGGGAAACCAATTATGCTTGCTGAAACAAATAGTGTTACTGTTGGAGTAGATAAAGCTGGTTGGATTCGTGAGATGAAAAGTACCTTGCCTCTTTTTCCACTTATTCAAGGGATTGTTTGGTATGAAAGCTCAGATGGCGTGTTCACTATTGAGACAGAGCTTTTTTTCACTGATTAATTAGTTCAATTTTTGTGATATACTTTTGACAGATGATACAGTTTCATCAAATGGCACTACACCAAAAGTTCTTGAATTAAGAGCCTTGGTGTTTTTTTGTAGCTTGTATGTAACTTTGTCATTGCTGTACTAACTTGAAGAAAGGCACAATATGACTGTAATAGTTGAGTCAAAAAAAATGAAAGTAACTCAAGCTATTCGAATTTTTGCTCAAGATCAAGCAGAAAAGCTGAAAAAGTTAGAAAAGGGAGTATCGCAAATTCGTATTTATCTTGAAAATGTTGCGAAAAAAAAGTCTGATATGTATGCAAATCTTGTGACATATCATATTTCGGTTCCTGGTAAAGATATTATAGTTAAAAAACATGCTACAGATATGTATGCAGCGATTGTCAATGCAACTGAAGGAGCGGTGAGGAAGTTGCGAAAAGTCAACGAAAAAAGAAAAACAATTAAGAGACAAGCAAAAGTGTTTTAACTTGGTTTTGATTCAAGTTAGTTTTTTGTGTTTTGCAGTCCTACTTGATTATTTAGGTACTTATCTTGTATCGTGTAAGTATATGGCTGATGATACTAACCAAACAATAACTCAAGGAAGCGATCCAAGTGTGGCACGGCAAGTCCCAGCAACTGACTCAGCTTCTATAAAACCCCCAACTCCTGGTGGTGGTGCTCCACAAAAAAATCCACTTGATGTCTTAGAACAACTTTTGAGTGAAATTGATGGCGGAAAACCAGGCTCAGCACCTGCAGCTGCAAAACCAACAGGTCCAACTCCAGAAGAAATAGCGGCTGCAGAGCTTGAGAAAAGACGTATTGAATTCGAAGAAAAGCAAGCTGCTCAAAAAATAATAGATGATCAAATGATTGCTGAGCAGCGACAAGTTTTGGCTCAAGAAATGAGTAGTGGGGTGGCTAATATGGCGAGAGCGCAACAAGATGAAGAGAAAAGAACTCAGCAAGAAGAGAAAAAATCTGCAGATGAGGGATTTGAGATTGTTCAGATAGACCATACAAAGATTTAGAATTGCGGTGTCTGAGCATAGTGTTGTAAATCTATTTTAAAGGAAACGTATGTCAGATTCTGGTGGTACTCCAGGAATGGGAGGGATGAATCCTCCAAGTGGAGAAATTTCCGAACATGTTGCTAAAATGATGGGTAATTCTCAGGGTGGAAGTGGTGGTATTGGTAGTGCGAGCTCTGGAGGAGTAAGCGGTTTGCCAGGTGGAGGACAGTTGAGCCCTGCTCAAATAGCCCAAGCGCAACAAATGATGGGTCAATCTGATGGGATACCCTCCACAGAAGGGGGAGCACTGGGTTCTCCAGCTGTGCAACCTCGTGAGGTTGGTACAATTGCCGATGAAGCGAAACGTGGGTTTTCTGACATCTTCAAAGGAATAAAAGAATTTTTTAGTTTCAATACTTGGTTGGGAATAAATCCCAATACACTTGATCCAGCGCAAGAAGCTCATGCAAAACAGTTGCATAGTAGATACCAACAGCTCGATCAAGAACAGCAGATGGTTGCGCGAAAAATGTATGAAGAAAAGATGCAAAAAAAACGCATCCAACAACAAGAAGAAGAACGAAAGAAGCAAATGGAAGCAGATCAACAGGCACAATCAGTTGTGATTCCATCTGGTCCTAAAAAAGGTGCGGAAGGTCCTGGTGGTGGTAAGACTAAGAAACAAAATGTACTTACTAAACTCAAACAAGATAGAACAACTTTGAATAATACTCAGGGAGAGTAGAAAGAAATTTTTACAATTTTTTTGTAGATCAAATGCGATACAATACGGGTGAAAGAATGATATGCAACTAAATTTATATAGCACATTGAATAAGAAAATTGCTCAAATAAAACCTTTACATGAAGGAAAAATTGGTTTGTATGCCTGTGGATTTACTGTCTATGATTACACTCATTTAGGTCACTTGAGAAAATACACAATGGATGATGTGCTTGTTCGAGCGTTACGATATACGAATCCTGGTTTAGATTTATTGCCATATGAAGTCAAATTTGTGCAGAACGTGACAGACGTTGGCCACTTAGCTTCTGATGCTGACACGGGAGAAGATAAGCTCGAAAAAGGTGCAAAAAAATATGGTAAAAGCGTGTGGGATATAGCCCATGAGTTTGAAGACTATTTTTTTAGAAGTATGGATTTGATGGGTAATCTCAGACCTGATGTGAGTTGCCGTGCAACTGAACATATTGAAGAACAGCTTGCTATGGTGATACAACTCGAAAAAAAAGGGTTTACATATGTCATTGAAGGAGATGGAGTATATTTTGATGTGAGTAAATTTCCGGAATATGGAAAAATGGCTGGATTGCAGTTAGAGAAGCAAGAAGAGGGAGCCAGAATTGGTGTAGTAGAAGGGAAGCGAAATCCATCGGATTTCGCGCTTTGGAAGTTTGAACGACCAGGAGAAAACCGTGCTATGGTATGGCCAAGTCCTTGGAGTGAGCGTAGTTTTCCAGGTTGGCACATTGAATGTAGTGCAATGGCAATGAAATATTTGGGAGAGCAGTTTGATATTCACACAGGGGGAATTGATCATATTCCCGTACATCATACAAATGAGATTGCTCAGGCTGAAGCTGCAACTGGCAAACAGCCCTTTGTTAATTATTGGGTACATCATAATCACTTGCACATAAATGGCGAAAAGATGAGTAAGTCGTTAGGCAATTTTTATACAATTGATGATGTTTCGCAACGTGGTTTTAATCCATTAGCGTTGCGATTGCTTTTTTTGACAGCGCACTACCAATCTGAGATGAATTTTACCTGGGAGAATTTAGCTGGGGCGCAAAAAAGTTACGATAGATTGTTAAAACAATTTACTGATTTGAGCTCAATATTTGCAAAAGAAAAAACGCAAAAAGCTACACAGGAAGAGAAAGAACGCTCAATTAAATTGGCTCTAGAACAAGAACAGCTTTTTTTTGAAGCGATTGCTAACAACTTAAATACACCACAAGCAGTTGGAACGCTTTGGGCAGTTGTAAAAGATCTCGCATTGCTGCCTGAAGATAAGCAGAGACTACTCCTAGAGTTTGATAAAATTTTGGGTTTGGGTTTATTAAATTTTGATCGATTTGATGCCACGCAACCTATTGATGAGTTTGCACATACGCATAACTTACCTCAAGAAATTAGCATTTTGATAGAGCAAAGAATTTCTGCTCGTAAAAGTAAAAACTACCAAGAGTCTGATAGACTTCGCACACTTTTATTAGAGAAGGGGTACGAAGTTACTGATTGGGGTACAGACGAATATACAGTTAAAAAAATCAACTAAAGTTGTTAATTTAATTCACTAAAAATTATTGTACTCGACAATACATTGAAAATATGTTATTATATAGGTCTATTTGATCATTTTAGGCAATCATAAGCCTTCAATTTTTGTTAGATATACATATGTTTAAAACGTACAAGCGGTACTATCAGTTCTTGTGGAAGCATAAGTGGCAAATGATTTTGTTCACTATATTTTTAGTGGCTTTATCTATTGTTGAAAGTTTGTACCCATATTTTTTTAAACTTTTTATTGATGCGATACCATTGCGTGATCCAGATTTACTATTGCAGATTTTACTTGCTTATATAGGAATTGGTTTACTTGAACTTATTCTTGATGTAGCTACTTACTTTGCAGGAGATGGAGCGCTTTTGGCAACCGCACGCGATGTGAGAGTTGCTGTTTTTAAGAAAATTCAAGATCTTGATTTTGCATACCATTTAACAAAAAGTACTGGTTCTACGATTTCTGCAATTAAACGTGGAGATTCAGCTGTTTTTAATTTTTTTCACATGGTAAATATTTCGCTGGCAAAAGCAATTATTGGATTTATTGTTCTATTAGTTTTGTTTGCACAGCTTCAACAAGAAATTGCTTGGTTGATGTTTTTTTCTATGATTCTCAACTCAATGTTTGCATACTTTTTAATTAAGAAGAATGTTGCCGCACGCGTTAAGTTTAACAAGAATGAAGACTCAGTCTCCGAAGTAATTGTTGATAACTTGATTAATTTTGAAACGGTGAAATTTTTCGCTAAAGAACAAGCAGAGTATAAAAGGCTTAGTACTGTTTTTATACCTTGGATGAAAGCATTGTGGGAGTACGCAAACTCATTTAGATTAATTGATATTGTGATTGGAATTACAGGAAACGCAAGTGTATTCGGTGTTTTATATCTTGGCATGCGTTATTTATTGGAAGATCAAATTTCTGCAGGTGAGTATATTATGATTCTTGGATTTGTTACTTCCTTTTATGCAAAATTTTTTGAACTCGTGTTTCAAATGCGTGATGTGGCAAAAAACAACGCTGATTTAGAGTCATATTTTGATTTTTTTAACCACGATACTGCTGTACTTGATCCTAAAGATCCTGTTGTAGTTTCTAATGTTGAAGGTGAGATTATTTTTGATACTGTGAACTTTTCATACCCTGAGGGTAGAAATGATGCACTCAAAAACTTTACATTCAAAATTGAACCAGGTGAGTCTGTTGCTTTGGTTGGTTATTCTGGCGCAGGTAAGACTACAATTACAAAATTGTTGTTGCGTTTTTATGATCCTGATTCTGGTGCAATTTTAATTGATGGAGTTGATATCAGAACGATTACCAAGACAAATTTGCGTTCACTGATGGGAATTGTGCCTCAAGAACCAATTTTGTTTAATGAATCAATAGCATACAACATTGGGTATGGTGCTGGTACTACAGATATAAATGAGATTTCCAAAGCTGCTAAAATGGCAAATTTAGACGAATTCATTAAAGATCTACCAAATGGTTACAACACAAAGGTAGGGGAGCGTGGGGTGCGACTTTCAGGAGGTCAGAAGCAACGCTTAGCAATTGCTCGAATGATTTTATCTAACCCAGATATTATTATTTTTGATGAAGCGACAAGTCAACTTGACAGCCAGTCAGAAAAGTTGATCCAAGATGCATTTTGGAAAGTTTCTAAAGATAAAACTACAATTATTATTGCACATCGACTATCTTCTATTACCAAAGCAGATAGAATTATTGTAATGGAAAATGGGGGAATTGCAGAAGTTGGAACCCACAGAACCTTGCTTGCTAAAAAAGGTTTGTATGCCAAGTTCTGGCAGTTGCAGACTGTTGGATAATTGTCTTTAGAAGACGCCTTTTTTGTCCAATTCTTCCATAAGACGATGCCAGCCTTTTTCATGCTCTTCATATGCTCGAATCACAAGAACATCGAGGGGTTCTGCTTTTCCGTTGTTTAGGTCTACAGGTACCCTAAATGTTTGGTTTGTAAAACCAGTAGGTTGTGTCCAAACAGAGCTAGGGTAATTTTTTTGTAACTCTCCCAAACTGTGAAGAACAGAAGTAATTATGAAGTCTCTCAGCTGGTTATGATTTTTTCCTGGAAATAGTTCCTGAAGGGTTCTGTCGTTTAAATATTTTCTTTGTAATGCCTGCCGAATTTCATTTGAATTATGTATAGTTTTTTTGTTTGGGCGAGGTAGGCCCATAGCCATACTCGTATCAGCAAGTGAAAAAATGAAGAGTGTGAATTTGTCCAACCAGGATGTTTGTTGGATGTCGCACTCAAGATAAGGATTAAGTTGTCTGTCGTGCAAACAAGTGAGTTGGGCCCATTTTTTTAATTGTGGTTGTAATTTTGGTGCAGATTTTGTTGCCCAGAGCATTAGTAAGTCAGCGCCCATCTGAGGATGAATCCAATGTCGAGCTCTATCATATGCTGGACGATGCAACATATGTACAGGGTGAACTAGTTTTTGTGCTGTTTCTTTGTCTTGATTTGCAGCATTTTTTCCGATGTCATGGAGCATCCAAAATGGACTTCGTTTTTGGACTTCATTTTGAATAGCAAAGCTAGGTTTTAATAGCAGGAATAAATCTTGAGCAAGTTTGTCTGCAGTAAAGTGCACTGCGGCAGAGTGCATGAATGTGCCTGGGTCACGATTTGCAAAAGATTCTAAAAGTGGGCGTAATTCTGGCCAGGTTAGAAGCATGTTCTCAAAACTTTTTGGAAGCTCTATGATAGTTTCATGGATTAGATGCTCATGTTTGCTGTGCACAACAAGTGATTATATGTCGCCAATAAGTATTGGCAACTACTGGTTTATGAATATTGTGATAAAATACTCAAAGTAATCGCGTATTTTTTTTTGAGCCAAAATGGTAACAGCCAAAAAAGTAAAAAAGGAAAAATAATGCCACAATATCCAATTAATGAATCAAAGACGAAGATCGCAGTGATTTCACTTGGCGGATCTCTCATTGTTCCAAACCAAGTAGATACACAATATCTTGCACAATTTAGAAAATTTATCATCGACCAGCTAGACAACGGCTGGCGTTTTTTTATTATAACCGGTGGTGGCATCCAGGCTCGCAACTATATTGATGCGGCAACAGAAGTCATGGGTGACACAATTACCAAAGATGATCAGGATTGGTTGGGGATTCACGCCACTCGTTTTAATGCTCATTTGGTAAGAACTATTTTTAGAGATCAAGCACAACCCGCTATTATCACCGATCCTGAAATTGACGCAATTTCAGATGCTCAAATAATTGTTGTTTCCGGCTGGAAACCAGGATG
>CAZZDG010000007.1:0-32360 GCA_964652415.1 uncultured Pseudomonadales bacterium
GTGCATACAATCTGCGGCCTGGTTTTGACAATCTCTTTACATCATTAATGACAGGTAATCTGCCAATATATTTCAACGTAAGCACCAAGACGTTAAAAGGCTTGCCCTCTTTGACTGAAACATCAGTCAAGTAACCTTCTGCAACCAAAATATCAGCAATTGATTTTTTGATCTTTGAAAAAGGAACTTCAACGACAGTATGTCTAGCCATGTGAGCGTTCTTAATTCTGATGATGATGTCTGCTATTGGATCTGTGATCATATCTCTAACCTTTTATTTACTGGATTTCACTACACCTGGTAGTTCACCCTTTAAAGCTAATTCTCTAAATGTAATTCTACTGAGACCAAAAAATCTCATATAACCTTTTGGACGACCAGTTATTTTACAACGGTTTACCCCTCTTGTAGAGAACTTATTTACTTTCTTAACACCAGAAAGCTCATAAGCTGATCTCTTTGCAAGTAGTCTTGCGTCTTTTGCTATTTTAGATTTTTTAGCCATGTTATTTTGTTTCCTCTTTTTCAAATGGCATACCTAATAGTTCTAACAATTTATAGGTATGTGCGTCGTTTTTGGTTGTAGTTACAAACACTGCTTGTAAACTTCTAATACTTTCAATTTTGTCATAGTTAATTTCTGGGAAGATAATTTGTTCTTCAATTCCCATTGAGTAGTTTCCTTGGCCATCAAATGCAACTCTAGAAACACCTCTAAAATCTTTGACACGTGGAAGAGCGACCCCAATGAGTTTCTCTAAAAATCCCCACATGCGTTTTCCTCTTAAAGTGACTTTTACACCAAGTGGATCACCAGCTCTCAATTTGAAGTTTGCAATTGATTTTCTTGCAACAGTAATCATTGGTTTTTGACCAGAAATTACTTCAAATTGTTCAAGAATGTTTGCAATTACTTGTTTTCTTTGTCTTGGATCTTGAGGATCTGCAACTCCGATATTCAAAATAATCTTTTGAAGTTTTGGAACTTCAAAAACATTATCGAGTTTTAATTCATCTTTAAGTTGTTTTGCAACTGTGTTGTTGTAATAGTCTCTTAATTGCATGTCGTTTATTTCTTACTATCTTTTTTCTCTGTAATAACAGTACCAGCTTTTTTGAAGATTCTTACTTTAGAACCATCTTTTTCTACTCTGTAACCAATTCTATCTGGTTTGTTTGCTTCATTTAAAATCGCAATTTTAGCAGTTGGCAAATATCTTTCAACAAGAACTTTATCACCAGCTCTGCCAGACATTGGTTTTATGTGTTTTACATATTTATTCACACCTTCAACCAAGACACGCTCAGATTTTGGATCAACTTTAACAATTGAACCGGTTTTACCCTTATCTTTGCCTGCTGTTACGAGTACTTTATCTGCTACTTTAAATTTCATATCATTCCTTATAAGACCTCTGGTGCTAAACTAGCTATCTTGCTAAATAACTTGTTTTTGACTTCACGAGCGACAGGGCCAAACACACGTGTTCCAACCGGATTAATATCTTTTCTTGAAGTGATAATCACAGCTGCGTTATCGTCAAATCTAATATACTCACCAGATGATCTTCTGACTTCTTTTTTTGTTCTAACAATAACTGCTTTAACTTTTTCACCTTTTTTAATGTTGCCTGATGCATCTGCTTGAATTACAGAAGCTGCAACAATATCTCCGACAGTACCAAATTTCTTGAATGAACCGCCGTGAACTTGAATAACTCTAAGTTTCTTTGCACCTGAGTTATCAGCAACGTTGAGAACTGAGCGTAATTGAATCATTATTTAGTTCCTTCCACTTTGCTTACAACTTTAAATCTTTTGGTTTTACTTACAGGTGCTATCCCTTGAATAACAACAGTGTCACCAACTTCTAACTTAATATCCTCAACATGACAGGCATATGACTTTGTACGTCTAACCAATTTTTTATAAACAGGATGCTGCCATAATCTTGCCACACTAACTTTTGCTGTCTTTGCAGTTTTGAGTGAGATAACTGTTCCTTGAATTGCTTTCATATTAGTTTTCTTGAGTTACTTGTTCAGATCTCTTTTTCATGCTTAGTACTGTTTTAACTCTAGCAACATCATCAGACAATAAAGCTGTATGAGTATTTTTGAGTTTGCCAGCAGCTTTCTTAAGTCTTGCTTGAGCCAACTCAATTAATAAACCATCAAGTTGTACTTGCAACTCTTTGACTGTTTTATTATGTAATGCTTTAATATCGTTGTTTTTCATATTTTATTTCTTAATCAATGTTGTCTTAACTGACAATTTGTGACCAGCTTTTGAGAATGCTGTTTTTGCCACATCCTCTGTAACACCACCAAGTTCAAATAATACTTGCCCTGGTTTCACAACTGCTACGTATTCTTCAATAGCACCTTTACCAGAACCCATTTTGACACCAACTGGTTTCTTAGTAATTGGTTTGTGTGGAAACACTTTAATCCAATATTTACCAGCTCTTTTGGTCATAAAGGTAATTTTTTTACGTGCTGCTTCAATTTGTCTAGCAGACACCCAACCTCTTGTGGTTGCTTGCAAACCGAACTCGCCGAAAGTAACAGTGTTACCTCTTTGTGCGGTTCCACGCATTTTGCCTCTAAATGCTTTTCTGAATTTTGATTTCTTAGGTTGTAACATAGTTAGATTACCTCGCCCTTATAAATCCATACTTTTATTCCAACATAACCAGATCTGGTGTTTGCTGGAGCTTGATGGTAATCGATATTTGCTCTTAAAGTCTGTGTTGGAACACTTCCTTCAAAATATTTTTCAGTTCTACCAATTTCTGCTCCACCAACTCTACCTGCGAGTTGGATTTTGACACCTTTTGCACCAGCTTGCATTGTCTTCTCAATTGCTTGAGTAACTGCACGTCTGTGTGGATATCTCTTGATGAGTTGACCAATAATCTTTTCTGCAACTAATTTTGCACTTAAATCTGGTTTCTTAACTTCTTCAACTCTCAAATCGATTTTAACTTTATCTTTCTTCACTTTTGCAGCGTTTAAGATTTTTTCTATATCTGCTTTGACAACTTCTAAGTTTGTTCCACCTTTACCAATAACGACACCTGGTCTTGAAACATGCAAAATAACTTTAATAGCAGTCAATGATCTTTCGATATCAACTTTTACTAAGCCAGCACTTGCAAGTTTGTCTGATAAAGCTTTTCTGACTCTGTAATCTTCGAGTACGATATCAGAATAATTGCTTGGATCAGCATACCAGCGAGACTTCCACGTAAATGTGGAGCCGAGTCTGTAGCCAGTTGGATTAACTTTTTGTCCCATATTTCTTTTTCTTATTTTTACACAAGATGTGTATTATACTACTTTTTTTACCTTATTTCTTGACCAAAATTACTTTTCGCCTGTTCTTCTTACTCCTCGTGCAACTTTTTGTGATGCAATTTTTGTAGGAGCAATTTTTCTTACTTTTTGTGGAGCAACTGCAGTCTTTTCAACCACGGGTGCTACTTCTTTCAATTCTGCGTTTACTTCTGGTTTTGTTTCTTTCTTGACAACTTTTGGAGCACTTCCAGCTTCAAGATCAACAGTGATGTGACAAGTTCTCTTGAAAATTGTGTGCGCTCTTCCTCTACTGACTGCTCTGAATCTTTTATAAGATTGTCCTGGAGCAACAGTAATATTTTTGAGGATTAACTCTTCATAGCTATATCCGTGATTATGCATAGCATTTGCTATTGCTTGTCTCACGACTTTTAGGACAGTAAGACTTGATCTTTTTTGGATAACACTCAATTGTTTAATTGCATCAGTTAAAGGAAGTTTTCTTACTTGATTGACAACCAATCTCATTTTGAGTGCTGTTTGTCTTGTATTTTTTTGTGTTGCTGTAATTATCATTTTATATTCTTTCAACTAAATCTTAGGTCTTAGCCAAGACACGTTTCACAATCTTACCATGACCTCTAAAGGTTCTGGTTGGAGCAAACTCACCAAGTTTGTGACCCACCATTGCTTCACTAATAAAGACTTCAACAAAATTCTTACCTTGATGCACCAAAAATGTGTGTCCAACAAAGTCAGGTGTAACAACACAAGCTCTACTCCAAGTTTTAATTGCAGCTTTGTCTCCTGATGCTTTTTGAACCATAACTTTTTTGAGAAGTTTTGGGTCAATATATGGTCCTTTTTTGCTTGATCTTGACATATTTTATTTATTTCCTATTTAACTCTTCTATCTCTAACAATCCATTTATTAGTTCTGTGATTTTTATTTCTGGTTTTCTTACCAAGAGCATGTTTGCCCCATGGTGTTTTTGGATGTTTCATACCAATACCAGATCTACCTTCACCACCACCATGTGGATGTGAGTCTGGATGTTGAGCAGTGCCACGAACACCTGGTCTAATACCCATAAGTCGTTTTGTACCTGCCTTACCAATTTTTCTGTTCTTCCAATCTTGGTTACCAACTTGACCGATTGTTGCGTAACATTCTGCATTGACTAATCTGAGTTCCTTTGAAGGTAATTGAATTGTGACGTATTTACCTTCTTTTGCTTGGATCATTGCTCCAACACCTGCACTTTTAACCATTTGTGCACCCTTGCCTGCTCGCAATTCAATATTATGAATAAACAAACCAACTGGAACATTTTTAAGTGGTAATGCATTGCCAGGTTTGACATCAACAGCCTCTCCAGCACTGATTTTCTCACCAACTGCTAGGCCTTGTGGAGCTAAAATATAAGCTTTCTCTCCATCAGCATATTGTACAAGTGCTAAATTAGCACTTCTCATTGGATCATATTCAAATCTAAGGACTGTTGCTTCAATATCACGTTTGACTCTTTTCCAATCAATGATACGTAATTTTTTCTTTACGCCACCGCCTCTATGTCTCACAGTAACTCGGCCACCAAAACCTCTGCCTTGTCTTTTGATATGACCTGAAGCTAAAAGTGATTTTTCTGGTTCACCCTTGTGAAGATCAGAACGATCAATAGAAACTAAGTGTCTTCTTCCGTTAGTGGTTGGTTTATGTGTTATTAACATGATCTTCTCTAACTCTTTCGTTATTTCTGTTCAGAAGTATCAAACAAATCGATTGCATGACCTTCTTTCAATGTAACTAATGCTTTTTTTGTTTTGCCAGTTGAAACTGACTTTCTTCTTTTACCAGTTCTCTTGATTTCTTTTTGATTCACAATAGTTCTGATTGAATCTACTGCAACAGTAAAAAGTTTTTCAATAGTTTCTTTAATTTGATCTTTATTTGCAGTTGTTTGTACAACAAAAGTGTAAGTGTTGTCAACATTAGCAAGTCTTAAAGACTTTTCTGTAATTACTGGTTTGATAACTATATATGGGTTCATACTTATTCTACTTTCACCGCTGTTTCTTTTACAGCTTTAGCTGCAAGTCTTGCTTCAATATTTTTCAATGCTGCTTTTGTCATGACTATTGATTGAACAGAAGCAATGTCAAGTGCATTTACTAATTCATCTTGAATAATAGTAACTTCTGGAATATTGTTAAATGCTCTTAAGACATCAACTGCGTTTGTATCTAAAATGAGCAATACTTTTTTACCAGTTACATTAATTGTATCTAAAAATTGTGCTGCATTTTTAGTTTTGCCTTCAATTTCAGACAAGTTGTCTGCGACAACTACATTTTCTGCTTGAGCACTCAGTGCAGTAATCAATGCTTTTTTCTTCATCACTTTAGAAAGTGAGAGATTCCAGTTTTCGATACCTTTTGGACCATGAGCTACACCACCGCCAACAAAAATTGGAGCTGATTTTGCACCATGTCTTGCATTACCAGTACCTTTTTGCTTCCAGATTTTTTTTCTGGAACCAACAACTTCTCCACGAGACTTGACCTTACTGGTACCTTGTCTTTTGTTGGATAAATACACTCTAATTGCTTGACTGAGTAAACTTTCGTTTATAGCTGCACCAAAAACTTCATCACTTACAGAAACTGTTGAGAATTTGTTGCTTGCGGTAATACTTGTAACTTTCATGGCTTATTCTGCACTTTCTTGTGTTGTTTCTTCTGGTTTAGTTTCAATAACGGTAAGGTTTGAAGCATTGAAGTCTAACTCAATGTTCTTTTTCTTACCCGTCTTTGAAATTTTAATTTGGCTCATGATTGATCCTGGGATAGGACCAGAAAGCCAGATTTCATTCTTTGTTGTATCAATATGTAAAACTACTAATCCAGAAACTGATTTTGAGTTAGTCCCCATATGTCCAGGCATTCTTTTACCCAACCAAACTCTACCTGGAGTTGTACGTTGACCAATAGAACCAACTGCTCTAGCACGATCTGATTGACCGTGAGTTGCTGGTCCACCATGGAAACCGTGTCGTTTCATACCACCGGCAAAACCTTTACCTTTACTAACACCTTGAACCTGAACAACATCGCCAACAGCTAAAACTGCGTTTGCAGAAATACTATCACCAATATTGTATTCAGTCTCAGTTGCTGGTTTCATTTTGTCTGAAACAACTCTAATTCCAATTAAATTCTTATAACCAAAAGAAAAACCACTTTTTTCAAATCTTGATCGAAGTGGCTTATTCATGTTTTTCAGTTTCTTTTTACCATGGCCAACTTCTAAAATGGTGCATGGAAGAGTTTCCTTAACTTCAGAACTCTTATCAAGAACAGAAACTTCTTGCTTACCAATAACTGCCATTTCATCGAGTGAAACACGAGTTACAGCCAAGCGTTGACCTTTTTTTGTCCAAGCCTGTGTCATTCCTAATTTGGTAGCAAATGTATTTAATATCATACCAATAAAATCTATAATTTAATCTTTTTACTAATATTTCTGTCAGGTTGCAAATAATTGTTTGCTGCAACATGAACTCCTTACTTTATTTTTTACTATATATTCGAACAGTTACATCTTAATCTGAATTGAAACACCTGCTGGGAGTTCCAAATGCATTAAGGAATCAATTGTTTTACTGGTTGGATTGACAATGTCAATCAAACGCTTGTGAGTTTTAATATGAAAATGTTCTTGTGCGTTTTTATCTGAGTGTGGTGAAACCAACACAGTAAATTCTCTCTTGTGGGTTGGAAGTGGAACTGGTCCAACAACTTTAGCACCGGTAGAGAGCGCAGTTTCCAAAATCTTTTGACTTGCTGCATCTATAACTCTATGATCGTAAGATTTTAATCTTACACGAATATTATATGATGTAGTGTTTTTTTGATTCAGTTTTGCCATTTTCTTTACTCTATCTCACTATTACTTAGTATCATTTTTTAATTTTCTACCGTGTTTGAAACGTAGGGCGTAATTATACACAATATTCCTCAAGTTGTAAAGCTCCACTACGCTCATTGTGTTTTTTGGTAAAAAACTAGATTGGGTTACTCTTGTTTGCAATCTACTTGTTTGCCAAAAAAAATATTATATCAAAGTTTTGTCAAACTTGTCGCCCCGCATAAGCGGGGCGACAGTTTTAAATTCATTCCTCAAGAATTATTTAATAATCTTGGTAATAGCGCCTGCACCAACGGTGTGGCCACCTTCTCTAATAGCGAATCGGAGTCCCTCATGAAGAGCGACTGGAACGATTAGAGTTACAATCATTTTTGCGTTATCGCCAGGCATAATCATTTCAACACCATCTGGTAGTTTGATTTCACCGGTAACGTCAGTTGTTCTGATGTAAAATTGTGGTCTGTAACCTGTAAAGAAAGGCTTGTGTCTACCACCTTCTTCTTTGGTTAAGATATATACTTCAGATTCAAAAGAAGTGTGGATAGAAGTTGTGCCTGGTTTTGCCAAAACTTGACCTCTTTCAACAGCTTCTTTATCAATACCTCTCAAAAGAATACCAACGTTGTCTCCTGCTTCACCTTGGTCAAGCATTTTACGGAACATTTCAACACCAGTAACTGTTGATTTTTGAGTTGCTTTAATACCAGTAATTTCAACTTCTTCACCAACTTTGATAACGCCAGTTTCAATACGACCAGTAACAACAGTTCCTCTTCCTTTGATAGAGAAAACATCCTCAACAGGCATAAGGAATGGTTTGTCTAATTGTCTGACTGGATCTTCAATGTATGAGTCAACAGCAGCCATTAATTCCATAACTTTGTCTTGAGCATCTTTGTCACCTTCGAGGGCTTTCAAAGCTGAAACTCTCACAACAGGAACGGCATCACCATCAAAACCGTATTTGGTTAAGAGTTCTCTCACTTCCATTTCGACTAAGTCAAGAAGTTCTGAATCGTCAACCATGTCTGATTTGTTCAATGCAACGACTAATCTTGGAACGTTAACCTGTTTAGCTAACAAGATATGCTCACGAGTTTGTGGCATAGGACCGTCAGTTGCAGCAACGACGAGAATAGCACCGTCCATTTGAGCTGCACCAGTGATCATGTTTTTAATATAGTCAGCGTGACCTGGAGCATCAATGTGAGCATAATGTCTGTTTGCTGTTTCGTACTCAATGTGTGAAATGTTAATGGTAACACCACGAGCTGCTTCTTCTGGAGCATTATCAATATCAAGATAGTTTTTAGCTACGTTAACACCACCAGTAACTCTAGCTGCTAAAGTTGTTGCAATAGCTGCTGTAAGAGTGGTCTTACCGTGGTCAACGTGACCAATAGTACCGATATTTACGTGCTTCTTATCACGATTAAATTTTTTTGCGTCTGCCATATAAAGGGCCTCCTATTATTACTTATTTACTTTTTATTACTGATTTATACTTACTGTCTCGAGTTTAATATTGTACTTGTTTCTGATATGAATGTCGAGAAGCAACTTATCTATTACTCTTCTGTGTCTCTTCAACAATTTTCTGGGTAATGTTGTTTGGCACAAAGTCATAATGACTTGGAAGCATCACTGATGAAGCTCTGCCTTTTGTCATACTTCTTAAAGTCGTCACGTATCCTTGCATTTCAGCTAATGGAGCAAGTGCGGTAATAATTGTGACACTTCCTCTATTCGTTGTACCCTGGATTTGTGCTCTTCTAGAACCTAAATCACCAATGACGTCACCCATGTATTCTTCTGGAGTTGAAACTTCAACCTTCATTATTGGTTCAAGTAACATCATGCCTGCCATTGCCACACCCGATCTCATAGCAAGTGAACCTGCCATTTTGAATGAAATTTCACTTGAATCAACATCATGGTATGAACCGTCAAACAAAGTAACTTTAACGTCACTCATTGGGTAACCCGCCAAAAAACCTCTCTCGAGAGATTCTTGAATACCTTTGTCTGTTGGTTTAATAAATTCTTTTGGAACAACGCCACCCGTAATGCCATTTACAAATTCATAACCAGTGCCACGATCTTTTGGTTCAAGTCTAAGCCAAACATGACCATATTGTCCACGTCCACCAGATTGTTTAATGTATTTACCTTCTGCCTCTGCAGCTTTAGTAATTGTTTCACGGTAAGCAACTTGTGGTGTACCAACATTTGCGTCAACCTTGAATTCTCTTTTCATACGGTCAACCAAGATTTCAAGATGTAACTCACCCATACCACCAATAATGGTTTGTCCGGTTTCTGGATTTGATTTGATAGAGAAAGTTGGATCTTCTTCACTTAATTTTGCTAAAGCAAGTCCCATTTTTTCTTGATCAGATTTGGTTCTTGGCTCAATTGCCAAAGAAATAACTGGATCTGCAAAAGTAATTCCCTCAAGAACAATTGGGTGAGCTTCATCACATAAAGTATGACCTGTTTTCGTATTTCTCAAACCAACAATAGCAACGATTTCACCAGCTTTTGCTTCTTCAATATCTTCTCTATCATTTGCATGCATGAGTAATAAACGACCAACTCTTTCTTTTTGACCATTACTTGAGTTATAAATGTAACTTCCAGCATTTAAAGTACCAGAATACACACGAGTATAGGTAATTCTACCAACATGTGGGTCAGTTTGAATTTTGAAAGCTAAAGCTGCAAATTTCTCTTCTGGAACTAAGTTTCTGGTTTCTTCTTCTTTTGTTTTTGGATTTGTGCCGGTAATGTGGTCAATATCAACAGGAGATGGTAAGTATTCAACAACTCCATCTAAAACAGGTTGAACACCAGTGTTTTTGAGAGATGAACCTGCATACACAGGAACTAATTTATACCCAATAACTGCTTTTCTCAATGCTGCTTTTAATTCATTTAATGGAAGCTCTTCACCTGCAAAGTATTTTTCGAGTAGTGCGTCATCAGTTTCAGCAATCAGCTCAACTAATTCTGCACGAAGTTCTTCAGCTTTTGCTTTGAATTCTTCTGGAATTTCTTTGATCTCTGGTTCTGTTGCTTCTGTTTTATCTTCCCAGAATAATGCTTTTCTCTCGAGCAGTTGGATGACCCCTTGGAATTCATTTTCAGATCCCATTGGGAGCACCATGATTGCAGGAATAACGCCAAATTTTTCTCTAATATCTTGAATCGTTGCAAAATAGTCTGCACCAAGTTTGTCCATTTTATTGATAAAACAAATTCTTGGAACATTATATTTATCAGCTTGTCTCCAGACGGTTTCAGATTGTGATTGCACACCTTCTGAAGCGTCAAGGACAGTGATGCCTCCGTCAAGAACACGTAGAGAACGCTCTACTTCTGCAGTAAAATCAACGTGTCCTGGAGTATCGATAATGTTAAATCTATATGGAGCTTTCTCTAGGTGGACTTCAAAATGAGGCTCCCAGAAACAAGTTGTTGCAGCAGAAACGATAGTAATACCACGTTCTTGTTCTTGTTCCATCCAGTCCATGGTTGCAGCGCCTTCGTGAACTTCACCGATTTTGTAAGTTCTTCCAGTAAAGAATAAAATTCTTTCTGTGGTTGTGGTTTTACCTGCATCAATGTGCGCGATAATTCCAATATTTCTGATTCTTTGTAACGGAACGTTCTTAGGTTTGTCTGCCATATCAATTTTGCCTTATAAATTAGTTTACCATCTGAAATGTGCGAATGCTTTGTTAGCGTCAGCCATTCTGTGAGCGGTGTTTCTCTTGTTAATTGCACCACCTTGATTTGCAAGCGCGTCTGTCATTTCTGCGACAAGTTTTTCTGCAAATGTATGATGTAATTTACTTGGTCGTTTTGTTGCCTCACTGATTAGCCATCTTAAAGCAAGAGCAAATGCTCTTTTTGCACGAACTGGCATAGGCACTTGATAAGAAGCACCACCAACACGGCGAGATCTAACTTCCATTTGTGGAGAAATTGCCTTGATAACATCTTCAAATGTTTCAACAGGTTTTTTTCCAGTTTTTTCTGCAATCATTTCTAAAGCAGAATATACCTGTTTTTGAGCAACGGTTTTTTTACCGTCTTTCATAACAGCGTGAATAAATTTACTGACTCTTGTTGAGCCATATTTGCCATCTGGCAGAACTGTTCTTACGGGAGCTTTTTTAGTTCTCATGATATTTTCTTCTCCGCCACTCTAGTGACGAATACTTTCATTGACTATATATTACTATTTATTATTAGCTTTTCTTTACACCATATTTACTGCGTGAAGTTTTTCTTCCAGTAACACCAGCAGCATCGTATTTACCTCTGATAATGTGATACTTCACACCAGGTAAATCTTTAACTCTACCGCCTCTGACTAACACTATACTGTGTTCTGCAAGAGAATGACCTTCACCCATAATATACGCAGTGACTTCCATTTTGTTAGAAAGACGAACACGAGCAACTTTACGAAGTGCTGAGTTAGGTTTCTTTGGAGTCATTGTCTTGACCACAGTACAAACACCACGTTTTTGTGGGTTGTTGGTCATAACTTGTTTACCAGTATTAGAGTTAAAACTACGGCGAAGAGCCTGAGCTTTAATTTTTTTAGGTTTACTTTTACGTCCGCCTTTTCTAATTAACTGATTAATTGTTGGCATAATTGATGCTTTCTTACTTTTCTTTTTTGTATTTATTTTTATTTAATTTATCGCGGTTTTTGCGTCACACTTACAACAAAATAACGCGAGAACTGATTATAACACAAGAGATATTTTTGTGCAGAGGTAAAAAAGCCCCCATAAACAATACGGAGGCTTTTTTTATAAATCTTTAAGTGATCTTTAAACCTTGATTTCTGCTCTTTCTTTACTAGTTGGAATCAGACGACCAATGATGACGTTTTCTTTCAAACCTTCGAGGTAATCAATATCACCTGCTGATGCTGCATCTGTTAACACATTTTTAGTGTGTTGGAATGAAGCTGCAGATAACCATGAAGCAGTAAAGAGTGAAGATCTAGTAATACCTAAGAATAAAACTTTTGCAGTTGCTGGTTCACCACCGGCTGCCATAGCTTCATCGTTGGCTTCCATGAATTTTGCTCTCTCCTTAACTTCACCAGTCAAGAAATCTGTATCACCAGTTGACTCAATCAGGACTTTATCACACATTTTTCTGATAATAACTTCGAAATGCTTGTCATGAATAGGAATACCTTGTGATTCATACACCGCTTGAACTTGATCAATTGTGTACTGTTGAGTTTGAGTCAAACCAGTAACAATAAGTAATTCTTTTGCATTGATTGAACCCGCAGTGAGTTGTTGACCAGCAATAACTAAATCACCATCAGCAACAATCACGTCAACAGTAAGAGGAAGCGTATATTGCACTTCTTCAGATGGAGAAGCAGTCGTTTTAACTGTAATAATCAATTCTTTTTCTGTCTCTTCAAGTGAAACTCTTCCAGACACCTCACTAATCAAAGCTTGGTTCTTTGGTGAACGAGCTTCAAGAACTTCTTCAACACGTGGTAAACCTTGTGTCACATCAGCACCAACGATACCACCTTTATGTTTAGTTCTCATTGTTAACTGAGTACCTGGCTCACCAATAGATTGTGCAGCTAAGATTCCAACTGGAACACCAATCTCAATCATCTTTGAAGTTGAGAAGTCAATTCCATAACAGGTAGCACAAAGTCCTTTTGGTGACTCACAAGTAAGTGGCGAGCGTACATCTGCAGTTATTAAACCAGCTGCAACTAACTCTTCTGCCAACTCGATAGTAAGTAGAGTGCCTTTTTCTGCGACAACTTTACCTTTGATACTTGCATCTTTTGCCAAGATTCTACCTGAGATTCTGGTTGCAAATACATCAGTTCTATCACTATTGTTGATAGTAATGAAGTTCTCTGTTCCACAATCTGGGAGTCTAATGATAGCATCATGAGAAACATCACAAAGACGGCGGGTCAAGTACCCTGCATCTGCTGTTTTAATAGCAGAGTCAGTCAAACCTTTTCTAGAACCTCTTGCAGATGTCACATACTCGAAAATTGTCAAACCTTCTCTAAAATTAGATTTAGTAGGCATTTCAACAATGTTACCAAGTGGATCAACAACAAGTCCACGCATAGCAGCCAACTGCTTCACCTGATCTTTAGAAGCACGTGTACCACCTGACTCAATGATAACTTTGACAGCGTTATCTTCTGAGTATGTTTTCCATGTCTTTTCCGCAATTTCTTCTGTTGTATCAATCCAAACATCAAACGCAAGTCTCTTTCTCTCTTCTAGAGCAATCATACCCTCATTATATTGTTCTTGAATCTCTTCAACTTTTTTGTTTGCTAATGTAATAATTCCTGCTTTTTCTGGAATCATTTCACAGTCAGACACAGATACTGAAATACCAGATATTGTTGCTGCCTCAAAACCTAGGTCTTTAATATCGTCAATTAATGTTGTAACGGTATCTCTTTCTAAGGTCTTGATAGCTGTAGTGATTAATTGCTTAATTTTCTTAGCAGGAATTGATTCATTAATGAAACCAAATTCTTGTGGCAATAAATCATTGAATTGTAATCTACCAACAGTTGTCTCAATAATTTTGTTTTTGCCACCAACTTGAATTCTTACTTTAGCAAGCTGTCTTAAACCCAATTTACCAATTTGATATGCATGATATGCTTCATCTTTTGAAGCAAAAATGCTTGGGAATAGTGCTAACTTTGTATCAATAACAGTGTGATAATACACACCCATAGCAATATTCTTATTAGGAATGGTAATAGGTTCACCATTTGCTGGCTTAAGCAAGTTATGAGTTGCCATTAATAATTCTTTTGCTTCTTCTTGAGCTTTCTTGGTTAATGGAACGTGCACAGCCATTTGGTCACCATCAAAGTCAGCATTGTATCCTGAACACACACATGGATGCAATCTAATAGCATTTCCTTCAATTAAAATTGGGAAGAAAGCTTGCATACCAAGTTTGTGAAGAGTTGGAGCACGGTTCAAAATCACTGGATGATTTTTGGTAACTTGTTCCAAAATGTCATACACTTCTGGTTCGTGTCTCTCAATTAAGTGTTTTGCACTCTTCACATTTGGAGCAATACCATTAACGATTAATTCACGAAGCACATATGGTTTGAACATTTCAAGTGCCATATCTTTTGGTAAACCACATT
The DNA here is from genome assembly GCA_964652415.1 of uncultured Pseudomonadales bacterium. Classification (GTDB taxonomy): domain Bacteria; phylum Patescibacteriota; class Microgenomatia; order UBA1400; family PJMF01; genus VFLK01. Next base: position 14,429 of record CAZZDG010000007.1, read on the forward strand.
CATTCAATTTAAGTTCTGGGCCAACAACGATAACTGAACGACCTGAATAGTCAACACGTTTACCCAAAAGGTTTTGTCTGAAACGACCTTGCTTACCCTTCAACATCTCTGAGAGAGATTTGAGTGGTCTTCTGGTTTGTCTTCTTCTAGTTTGTCGTGCACTTGAACCATCAATTAATGAATCAACTGCTTCTTGAAGCATGCGTTTTTCATTTCTTAAAATGATTTCTGGAGCACCTAACTCAATTAAGTGTTTCAAACGGTTGTTACGGTTGATAACTCTTCTGTAGAGATCATTCAAATCTGAAGTTGCAAATCTTCCACCTGAAAGTTGGACCATAGGTCTTAAATCTGGTGGGATCACTGGCAATATAGTCATGAACATCCAAGATGGTTTAATTCTTGCTTTTCGCAAACCCTCTGCAACTCTGAGGCGTTTCACAGATTTAATTCGTTTTGCACCTTTTGATTCAACAACTTCATCTCTTAATTTCACAACTAAGTCATCTAAATCAATTTGAGATACGAGCTCGAGAATACTCTCTGCACCCATACTGACTCTCAAGTGACTTGAAGCATTGTAGTCGTCAAGCTTAAGGAATTCGTCTTCAGAGAGAATAGTTCCTTTAGTAATTTTTTTAACCATCTGTTTAATGGTTTTGTAAATTTCTTCAGTTTGGTCAAGTTGTACTTCGAGCTGTTTCTTTAAGCCAGCCAACTTATTCTTTGCCTTGAGTTCGATTTCAGTCAGTTTGAGTTGCAAAGTTTCTTTGTTAGTAACTTTGTCTCTCAAGTTCTTTTGATCAGCTGCTAAAGCGGTTGTAATAACTTCCATTTCTTTCTTGACGCTCTCTCTAAGTTCATCACCCGCTGCAACTAAATCAACATCTAGGTTATCAACAACAGCCACTCTCTCTTCAGCATCTACATCTAATACAACGTATTTAGAGAAATAGACGATAGAACTCAAGTTTCTTGGGCTAATATCTAAGAGTAATGAAAGTTTTGATGGCGCACCTTTGAAGAACCAGATGTGTGCAACTGGAGCTGCCAAAGTAATGTGACCCATTCTCTCACGTCTCACTTTGGACTGAGTAACCTCAACACCACATTTGTCACAGACAATACCTTTATAACGAATTCTCTTGTATTTACCACAATAACATTCGTAATCTTTAATAGGTCCAAAGATTTTTTCATCAAAGAGTCCATCTTTTTCTGCTTTTAAAGATCTATAGTTGATTGTTTCTGGTTTCTTGACTTCACCATATGACCAGGACTTGATTGTGTCTGGATCTGCGATTCTGATTTCTAGAGCTGAAAAATTAATTATGTTCTTCATAGTTTTGTTCCTTATTCTTCATCCTCCACTACTTCATCACTAAATTCAGATTCATCTGGTTCAGTCAGATCCAAATCCTCGACCTCTTCAATCTGGTCTTCGACTTCTGCTTCAATCTCTGTATCTACTTCATCAACTGACATTTCTTCTGGAGAGAGTTCAATTTTTTCTTCAGTTTCAACTTCAATTTCTTCTTCAGCCTCATGTGGAACGATATCAATACCAAGTGAGTTGAGCTCTCTCATTAAGACTCTGAAAGATTCAGGAACTGTTGGTTCAGGAATATCAAGACCCTTAACAATAGACTCGAAAGCCTTTGCTCTACCCATGACATCATCAGATTTAATGGTAAGCATTTCCTGTAAGGTATGTGCTGCTTTATGTGCTTCAAGTGCCCAGACTTCCATTTCTCCAAGTCTCTGACCACCCATTTGTGCTTTACCACCAAGAGGTTGTTGTGTAACTAAGGAGTATGGTCCAGTTGAACGAGCATGCATCTTATCCTCAACCATGTGAGAAAGTTTTAAGATGTAACCAACGCCAACTGTTGTTGTTTCAGCGAACTTTTCACCAGTTCTACCGTCAATCAATTGAGCTTTACCAGAAACTGGTAAACCTGCTCTCTCGAGTTCTTGCCAAATCTTAGCTTCTTCGAATGCTTCAAATGCTGGGATAGCAATCTTGTAACCAAGTTTTTGTGCTGCCCAACCTGCATGTGCTTCCAAAAGCTGTCCAAGGTTCATACGAGCAAGGACAGAAAGTGGGGAGATAATAATATCTACTGGAGTACCATCCTCAAGATGTGGCATATCAGCAGTAGGAACGATCTTTGAGATAACACCTTTGTTACCATGGCGTCCTGCCAACTTGTCACCAATAGTAATCTTTCTAATCTGAGCAACTCTCACAGTAACTTCTTTCAAAGTTCCTGGATCAAGTTCATCACCCAAATCAGTATCGAGTACTTGTACTTCAATAACGGTACCTGCTTGACCATGAGGTAATCTCAATGAAGTGTCTCGCACTTCTCTTGATTTTTCACCAAAGATAGCACGGAGTAATCTTTCTTCTGGAGAAAGTTCTGTTTCACCTTTTGGTGCAATTTTACCGACCAAGATATCACCAGAGCTAACGGAGCTACCAACACGGATAATACCGTCTGGAGTTAAGTTAGAAAGATACACTTCTGAAACATTTGGAATATCATTAGTGAGTTCTTCTGCACCAAGCTTGGTGTCCATAACTTTTGCTTTATATTCATTAATTTGAACAGAAGTAAGCGTATCATCTCTTACCAATCTTTCAGAGATAACGATAGCGTCTTCATAACCAAGACCTTCAAATTCAGCGTAGGCAATTGTTAAGTTTGCACCAAGTGCTAACTCACCTTGATCTGCTGCAGGACCGTCAATAATAACGTCTCCAGCTGAAATCTTTTCACCAACTTTAACAATTGGTTTTTGTGAGTATGAAGTTGATTGTGAAGTTCTGACAAATTTTGTCACAACATAGGTATCAACGCCATCTGCATATGTATACAATTCATCATTAAGTAATTCTGCTTCTGAATCAGCTGCTTTAGCTGCTGTTTTGCTCAATTCAATTACAACTTTGGAAGCGTCAACGTATATAACAGTTCCGTCATGTAATGCTTTTACTGTTCTATGCATTGCTGTCGCAATTGCTGCTTCCATACCAGTACCAACAATTGGGGCCTGTGGTTTAACTAAGGGAACTGCTTGACACTGCATATGAGTACCCATCAAAGCACGGTTCGCTTCGTCATTTGCAATAAATGGAATTAATGAAGCTGAAGTACCAATAACTTGTTGTGGGATCACATCAATGTATTGCACTCCTTCAACTGGACCTTCAGTAAAGTTATTCATATACCGAATAGCAACCCATTCATCTTGAATTACACCTTTTTCATCAATATTGACACTCGCATGAGTAATTCTATAATCTTCCTCTTCATCTGCAGAAAGATAGAAAATTTCATTTGAAACAGCCATTTTACCGTTTTTGTTTTCAACTTTTCTATATGGTGCTTCTAAGAAACCGAAATCATTTACTCGTGTGTACAAAGAAAGATAGGTAACCAAACCAATGTTTGGACCTTCAGGTGATCTCACCGGGTCAATACGTGAGTATTGGGATGCATTGATATCACGCATAGAAAATGATGCGCGCTCTCTGGTAACACCGCCTGTACCCATAACTGACAAACGTCTTAAGTTATCAATTTCTGAAAGTGGGTTTGTTTGATCTAAGATTGTAGAAAGTCTGTTTCTTCTGAAAAATTCTGAAATTGTAGCAATTAATGGTCTTGCATTCACTAATGCTGCTGGAGTAAGCACATCTTCAGTTTTGGTAAGAGACATTTTTTCACGAATTGATTTCTCAAGTCTAATCAATCCAATTCTAAATGCTGATTCACGAACTAATTCACCAATTTGACGTACTCTTCGGTTACTTAAATGGTCAATATCATCAGTTTTACCTTGGCCATTTTGCAGCTTTAGTAAGTATTTGACGGTTGAGACTATGTCTTCTTTTGTTAATACAGTTGTTTCAACTGGAACTGTGAGTCCAAGTCTTCTGTTAAGCTTGTATCTACCAACTCTACCAAGATCATATCTTCTTGAATCAAAAAACAATTGTTTAAAGTATTCTCTTGAGGTTTCTAAGACTGCAGGTTCACCTGGTCTCATTTTTTCATAAATTTCAATTAATGCTTCTTCTTGAGTTTTGGTTGCATCTTTTTCAATTGTGTTTGCAACTAAGTTGTATTCATCAAGTGCAATTTCTTCCTTAAGTAACTCAAGAATTTCGTCATCACTTGCATATCCCAAAGCTCTTAACAAAACTGTAACTGGGATTTTTCTTCTTCTGTCAATTTTGACAGTCATAACATCTCTTTTACCAACAGTAACTTCAATCCATGAGCCTCTCTTAGGACGAAGTTCTGCGGTATATAAGTTACGACCAATGGTATTTTCCATAGCTCCGCTAAAGAAAACACCTGGGGATCTAACTAATTGAGTAACAACTGCACGTTCAATACCGTTAATAATAAAAGTACCAATTTTTGTCATCTTAGGAATATCTCCTAGAAAGACTTCTTGAGTTTTTTCTTCACCTGATCTTTTGTTGATAAGTGTAGCTTCAACATATAAAGGCATATCGTAGGTAACGCCTTTATTTTTTGCTTGGGTAACAGTGTACTTTGATTTACCAAATCTGAATTCACCAAAAGAGAGTGACCAGTTTTTGCCAGTGTAATCTTCAATTCCTTTTTCTCCATTGACTTCTTGTAAAGCCATCTTTATTCCTGTTCCTAAAAATTGTTTATAAGAATCCAACTGAAGTCTAATAAGATCTAATTCTGGAAGAACTGAGTGTGTTTGTCCCCAATTTTGGCGAAGGTTTTGTTGCATAGCAAAGGCTTTCGTTTCTACTTACTATCTCGAGGTATATATTTCTTGACCACTAAAAAATGGAGAGACCAATTCCAAGGATTTGGTTCTCTCCTTAATTCACTATTTAGCTAGACTTACAGTCATAGACTTTGTTGTACTCAAGAAATTACCCCGCTATTTTTTGTACACTGAACTGCCGATTATAACAAAATTTGTTCCTTAGCGCAAGTATTTATTTATATTTGCGTTATGCTGTTGAAGAGTTTCAGCAGTATACATATTTCCATCATCAGCGTGAATGTAAAAAAGATCATCTGATTCTAATGGGAGCAAAACTGCTTTGATTGCGTCAATACCAGGATTTGCGATGGGCTTTGGCGGTAAACCTGGATACAAGTAAGTATTATATTTTGAATCAATCTGTTTTTGAGCTGCTGTTGGTGGAGCCCACCAAGTTTGCTGTGCTAAATTGTACCCAGCACTATATTGCAGTGTTGCATCAACTTGCAAGGCTATTCCTGAATCAATTCTATTCCATAAAATACCAGCAACTTTTCTCATCTGCTCATAATTCCTTGCTTCACGCTCAACCAATGAAGCCATAATCAATACATCCTCAAAACTTCTTTTTGAATTTGAAATTTCGTCTGCCAATCCTTGCACTACCTTTCTCTCAAAGGTATTAAGTAACATACTATGTATATTTTCTGTTGACATCTCTCTAGGAATTAAATACGTATCTGGATATAACATTCCCTCAGAGTCTTTTGCAAGTTCTGAAAATTCAAGTGCATCAAAAGCGTCTAAATCTTGTGCTTCTAGACTCTGTGCAATTTCTTCAGTACGCCAGCCTTCAAGAATAGTAATCCAAATATCTTGGGTTCCTGTAGTAAGTAATTTGGCAATTTCCTGAGTATCAAGCGCTGGAGAAATATCAAAAGACCCTGCTTGTATAGATTGTTCAAGTCCACCCATTTTTACCAAAACTCTAAAAATATATGAACTTTTAATTAACCCTGCGTCTTCCAACCTTTCCCCGATAATGCTGATTGCTTGTCCTTTCGGGATAATAAACCGCTGTGTTTCTTCTACCGTTGACTTAACAGGTAAAAAGAGCGAGTACATATATCCAGTAACCAATAACAACAATGTGATTACGCCAGTAAAACTTGAAATTATTATTTTAGATCGTTTCATACTAATAGTTTTCATCCAACCAAATTTGTAAAAATTCCGCTGCTGCAAAATGATCTATATCTCCTGACCGCTTCGACTTCTTTGCTGATTGCAACTTTTCATGTACTGAATGTGAGCTGAGTGTTTCATCCATAAATTTTATTGGTAGTTTTGTATGTTTTTCAAGTTCTGCAACAAATATTTTCGTTTTTTCTGCCATGATATTCTCTGAAATTCCTACAAGAATTAAACTCACCTCATGCTCTTCACACAATCTTAAAATACTCTGAAAGAGTTGCCCATCATTTGAAAGTACTGTCAATGGATCAGCAAGTGTGCCAGCAGAAACAGCAATGCCAACACGAACTGTACCATAATCAATTGCAAGTACTTTTGGAATATCCATAATTAGCCAATTGTATCATTACTCAACAAGTTGAGCTGTTACAACGCCTCTCCTTAAATATGTGCCTTCCGGTGTACAAGTCACTAGTTTGAGTTGTTTTGCATCGTATTTTTGAGTCAAAATGTACACATCTTCTGGCTTAACTTCTGTTTTATTGTTCACTACATACGTATATTTCACTCCATCAGCAGTAACATAAATCTCGTCACCTGTTTTTAAAGTCATAATTGTACTAAAAAGCGAGTTGTATCTTCGAGGATTTTTTACGCTCGGATTATAAAACTGACGCAGTACAGAATGACCAAAAATCACGGGCGAGCCTGGTTCTCCAGGTAAAGCGGTGCCAGCATATGCCACCAAGCTATGATTCAAGTCTGTACCACCTACGGTAACCAGAGCATTCTCAATCTTCAATTTTGGAATGTCTAAAATATATTCTGTAACTGCTGAGCTTACCTGTTCTGATTGCAGTTGTGGCAATGCTCCTGCTGCAAACCAATTTGAAAGATTTGTATAATCGAGTTCTTCAGCAACAATTTCAACTTCTGTTGACTCTGAACCAAGCACTCCAGATGACTTTGTGATAACCAATGGAGTAACATCCATTACTTGCTCCTGAGGAATTGGAGCAGTAAGAGATGCAACCTGAACTGAATCGACATTTACGTATGATGCCAAAATCGGTACTACTGCACTTCCAACTAAATACAATCCTATTAACAAAAAAAGAACAGGCATAATAAATGCACCAACTCGTATTGCTTTAGGAATCTTTTGTTTAGCAACTGTTTCACGAATCTTATCTTCTTTTTCCTCGATGTATTCACTCACACTCAGTCGTTTTAAATGATGATTAATTTTTTTTTCAATTTCCTCAACAGAGGTACCTTGTTGCAAAGCCTTCCGATATAAATTAATTAAATCTTTTTGCAATATTCTTGGCTGCTTTTTGAAGGTATTAAACATTATTGTAATTACTTAACAAACGTAATTTTAATCTTATCGACAGAAGAGGCAACTTTTTTAACGAAAGAACTCAAGAATCCTGGAATAACTTTAAAAGTAGTTTTACTAATTTCTTCTTTTGCATCAAGCAACTGTTCGGCCTCACTCAATGACTTGCCAACAATCTCTTTCTTCAACTCTTCTTGAGAAAGTTGGGGAATTGCGTATGAACTAATATTTGCATCAATAGATACAACAGCTTCTGACTCAAGTTTATCTAAATCTGTTTGACTTGGTGAGGAAAGAATTTGAGGATCAACGTCTTCTAAAATATAGTTCGAGGGCATTTCTTTAGCCAAAATTTCTTGTGCTACAGGTTTGAGGTCACCGCCACTATAAGTGACTGCCTCAACTTCAATTGTAAGATTTAATGAAAGCGATTCAGCTTCTTTTTCTATTTCGCTATCATACTTAACTTTTTCACTTATGATCGACTTTGACGGCAGAATATATTTACCATTGCCAGACTCATCTGAAAATTCTTGATTAATTTTTTTGAGCAGTTCTTCTCTGAGATCTTTTAACAGCTCATCTAAGTCTTTCTGAGCAACTACACGAACCTCTCTACTTGATCCACCAAGTAAATCTGAATCAATTACGAATGCGGTATAGGTGTTTTTGTCATATGAGGCAACTGTAAGTTCAGCACCTTTTGCAATATTACCCTCAGCACCAATCTTCGAAGCTGTGATGGTAACGTCTTGCCTTCCGTAGTCCTCACCACTCTGTTTTGCACTGGCAGATGCAACTGTAATTTGCTCATCAAGAACAAATGCTAACTCACCTGATTTTAAAACCGTACCTTTTTCGAAAATCTTAACAGCATTAGTCTTATTGTAAACTGCTACCTTACCTTTTGCAGTTTCCCCAACAATTTTAATACCAGTAGTTTGCATAGTGCTGGTATCAGCAGCTTTTTTTGTAATAGTATCCGCAGCTATTATAAGCTTCTCTACATTCGTTTCAGTTGCTTTTGTATCAAGAGTAAGTGATATGTCTTTTGATATAAGCTTTTTATTCAAGACAATCTCAACTTCTGTTGTAGCAAACAATGAAGAACCAAATACAACTCCTACCATCAAGAAAAGTAGCCCAAAAATAAATCCAACAATTGCAAACCACTTAGTATTTTTTTTATGTGCCCAATCTCTTTTTGGCTTTGTTTTTTTATCAAGGACAATTTCCCGTTCTTTCTGTGGTAAAAAGTCGTCACTCACTGTTTTTAAGTTGTCTAATTCGTCAACTGCAGTCTCTTCAAAATTTTTAGTTCTGATTGGAATACCAAAAGAAGTTGGTGGCTCTTCAGGAGTTACCGTAAGCGGGTCTGAAAAACCGAACTCAGATGAATCTATTGAACTCACTGTGTCTACTTCTTTTGTTGCACTCTGAGCAGATTGTTTTGACCCACCAACTGAAGCAGCCAAAGCAAGATCTGTCAAACCCTTTTGCGCTGCTGCATTTTTACCAGCTTCTTTCGATAAATTGATGAGTAGCTGTTCTGCTGCCATAATTTCGACAGTGGGAGTTTGCAGGAAAATGGAGTTTGCTTCCCAATCTTGGTCGTACACCTTTTGTTGAAAATCATGGAGCTCTGGCTGGGTAAGTTCAAATGAAACTAACAATAGTTTTGAAGGTAAATAATTTCCCTGTTTCTCAACAAATTTTTGGACTCTTGCTATGCCTTCAGTGAAGTCACTCTTAAAATCTACAGAAGTACCGACAATTTCTGTTTTTTTAATTTTTCCTTGATAGACAAGCGTAAACATGAGTTCTGATCTTGTCAAAAGTACAATTATTCCGGAATAAAGAGCATTCTCAACTAACTCTTGCTGTGCTATAGACTCACTCATATCAATAAAACCGAGCGGTTTGAGTGATAAATCTTCTGTAAGCTTTTTGATGAACGGCTTCTTTTCATCAATCACTTCACCATTTTTAACCCAGGAAGGATTTACTGCAAAAATCGTTTCGCTTATATTTTCAGATTTTTTACTGAGTTGCTGCAAACCAACATCAGTCTGCTCAACACACTTATCTAAACCCTCATAATCTAACACTTTAGATTTATCAACAATTGAGACGCCCGTTCTAGAAAGCTCCAATAACAGGACTTGAAGTTGAACGTCTGAAATAACAACAAAAAGTACAAATTCTTCTGTTTTTGTTTTTACACCACTTGAGAATAAATTTGGCAGATCCATATATTTTTTGTTTGCAACAAATACACACCTTATTATTTTAAGGAGTACTACCATTAAAGCAAATTTCTGAATCAAATTAAAGAGGGTATTGGATTAAAGCTCTATTTCACAGACAAGTGGCAGATGATCTGAGACATCAACTTGTGGCACAGATGAACTGACAACTTTCAAATCTGGAGACAAAAACAACATATCTACAACAGCTGTTGCAAATCCGGGATCAGTTACTAAGTTTTTTCTACTCACATTAAATGAAGTCTTTAACTGATTCTTAAAGACATTCACTAATTTTTCTTCTATCTGAGCAACTGATTGTGTTTTTTCATCAACATTAAGATCTCCTGCAAATACAACAGGATGTGCGTCACCAATTTCCTTCAAAATATGCTCACTCATTTGGAGTCGACGATCACTATCTTTACCGTTGGTGCCCCAAATTCCTTGAGTATTGAGTATATGCAGTTTTTTTTGACCCAGATCAGCGATAACGTGTTGCAAATTACGTGGAGTTTCATGATATTTTGTGCTATCATTTGGGTCTCTTTTACTATACCCAATATCGTAAAAAGTGGTACTCACCTCTGCCAAGGGGAACTTACACAAAATTGCATTTCCCTGCACTACTTCTTTTCCCTCGCCGTCTTCAAAAAAAGCAGGAGCAAAATGGGCAAACTCATACCCAAGAGCTTTTTGTAACTCACCCAAAGCACGATATTGAATTTTATGAAAAGATCCATCGCCATTGTAAACTTCTTGCAAAAGTAAAATATCTGGATTCTCCTTTTTCAAAAAAGCAATAATCTCATCGAATAAGATACCACCAATCCAAATGTTGAGACAAAGTACTTTCAGTTTCATTGCATTCTTTCTCTGATTATTCTAAGTAGACTCTGCGTACACCAGCAGAAATTGCTTTCTCTTTTACAAGTCTAATTGAACCAATCTCACCTGTTTGTTTCACATGTGGACCCCCACAGAACTCTTTTGAAATCCAATCAACACCTTGCTTTTCTCCAGTTGGATTCTTACCTATCGTATAAACTGTTACTTGATCCGGATACTTTTCTACAAAAAATGCAATCGCCCCAGAAGCAAGTGCTTTTTGCTTTTCTAAAGTTTGCACAGTAACAGGCAGATCTTGCTTAATCCATTCATTAATTTGGTCTTCAACTGCTTGTTTCTGTTGTAGAGTAATTGCATCTGGATGTGAAAAATCAAAACGTAAACGTTCTGCAGTAATATTTGAACCTTTTTGTCCTACATGCGTGCCTAAAATCTTACGTAATGCTGCATGCAGTAAATGGGTAGCTGTATGATATTTTGTAGTCTGTTCACTACTATCTTGTAAGCCACCTTTGAATTTTCCTGCAGATGCAGATCTTGATTGGTCAGCATGAGATTTTTTTGCTAACTCAAATTCTTCAAAAGAAACGTCCTGCCCTTTTTCTTTGGCAATTTCTTGACTAAGCTCAAATGGAAAACCATACGTTTCATACAACTTAAACGCGACTTCACCTGTAAGTTTTTCAATTTTTTCAACTTCTTTGAGCCCTTTTTGCAAAGTACTGGCAAATTTTTTCTCTTCAATTGCGAGCCCCTGTGAAATCTTTTCTAAATTTGCGATTACATCAGGATACGATTGTGCATAAATATTTGCTACAACTTTGGAAAGCTCTGCAGTAAACGGCTGATCAATTCCAATCATTTTTGCATATCGAATTGCTCTACGGACTAATCGTCTCGCAAAATACCCTTGCTCTTTATTTGAAGGAAATACACCATCACTTGCAAGCATCGTTGCTGCTCGCATATGATCTGCAATAACTCTAAAAGAATGTTTGGATTCCTCATCGGAATACTTTTTGCCAGATATTTTTTCTATCAAAGAGATAATTGGCTCAAAAATTGGAGTTAAAAATACATCATCTGTATCTTGCTTTACTGCCAGAATACGCTCAAAACCACCTCCAAAATCAACATTTTTTTGTGCCAACTCCTTAAAGCTACCATCAACTTGCTTTTGATATTGCATAAACACTGAGTTACCAATTTCTAAGAATCTGCCACAATCACAGTTCACATGACACAGTTCATTCTTAAATACTGAGTTTTCATGCATCTTTTTGTCAGCGCCAAAATCATAAAACATTTCACTATCTGGACCACCAGGCTCACCTTCAGGCATATTTGCAGGTACACCAGCTCTTGACCACCAATTTTTCTTTTCATCGTAGTAAAAGATTCGACCATTTTGCATTCCATCGCGTTCTGAGTAATCAACATCTTTTGCATCAATACCAACTTTGGCAAACAACTCTTTCCAAATGACAACTGATTCTGTATCTTTTCCAATTTCTAATTGCTCATTACCTCTAAAAACTGTCACAAATAATTTGTTTGGATCTAGCCCAACTTCTTTTGTTAAAAATTCAAAAAACCAAGAGAGTTGTTCTCTTTTAAAATAGTCGCCAAGTGACCAGTTACCAAGCATCTCAAAGAATGTAGTATGACGATTATCGCCAACTTCTTCTATATCTTGCGATCTAAAACACCTTTGGCTGTCAACAATTCTTGTCCCTTGAGGATGACTTGCACCAAGTAAATACTCAATCATTGGTTGCATGCCTGATCCTGTAAATAAAGTAGTAGGATCATTTTCTGGCACCAAGGCAGAAGAAGGAATAATTGCATGTCCTTGCTTCTTAAAAAATTCTAAATATTTTGATCGTAAGTGATCTGCTTGCATAACTTTTTTCCTCTTTGGAGCACAAAAAAACTCACTCCAAAATTACCTATTACTAAGTACAAGGACGTGAGTATACGTGGTACCACCTTGCTTTTTTGCAACTGTTTCTAATTGCAAACTCGCCTGCTTGTTTTCTTGGTAGTTCAAAAAGACAAGCAAATCACTTTTTACGGTTGAAATCCGGACTTGCTCATCGCAGTCTGCTCACTTGACGGCCAGAATAACTTTCTACATCTTGCTCACACCACCCGCAAGTTCTCTCAAATTAGAAATATATAGTCTTCTTCCAAGATCAAAGCATTTATTATTTGTTAACTACACCTGTATTTTACTGTACACTTCGCCGTATTGTCAAATTAACACTACCAATGGGTACCATTTTTACAGTACAATTAGAGTCAGTCATGACTGATACTGAAAACTTACAGGGTGAAATCGATACACTCCTTATTCCAAGTGATGGGGTTGCCACACCAGAAACACAACAACAACCTCAAGTTATGCCTATGGAGCAAATTCAAGTGACTCCACCAGAGCTTCAGGTATCTCAACGCGGATTAATTAGTGAAATCAGACCGGCTACTGAATCACCACAACTTTCACCCAATGTACCTCCAATACAGAGACAACCTATAGACTACTCTATTCAAACTGAGGAAAGTGCAAATAAACAATTCCATTATTATCTCATTATTGGAGCAATTGGATTATTTGTAGTAATAACACTCATTTTACTTTTTAGACAAAAAATCTTTGGACCACTCACCTACCTAGATTGTTTAGCAATTCCAGAGAGTAGAAAAATTGCACTTGAACCAAAGTACTGCGTTACACCAAAAGGTGACATTTTTTTTGAAAATAAAAAAGATGCACCTCCAAAAAACTTACCACCAGTCAATACAATTGATCAGAAAAATCCACCTGAGACCATTCTGCCTTCACTATAAGCGAAAAACACTCATAAACCAACACGCTTTGGTTACTTGTCCTAAAAAATCTAGATACCTTGAAACAGTTTCTTTTTGCGCTTCACAGTTTTCTTTTTGGCTGTTTTCTTTTGGGAATCTACCTCTCCACCCAATTCACCCAAAAATTCACTTATCTTCCCACGTAATGCTCTAATGTAGTCTGGAATATCTTTTTCATCTTTTGACAATTTACCTTCAGCAACTAAAGAGTCTCGCAACTCATTCCAATGATCGGCAAATTTCTCACGAATCTCTTTACCTTCTTTTGTTTGAGCCAAAAAGTACCCAACAGCTCCTGCTAAAAAGCCAACTACTAGACCAGAAGGGAATGACCCATGATCAACCTGTGGTTCTGAATTACTGTCTGACATTATTTTTTACTCTTTGAACTACCCTTACCTAAATATGAAGTAAACGCTTCAAACATTTGCACTCCTGTTTTTAATCCAGATAATGCACCACCCAAATTTTGGAATGGGCTAATAATGCTAGCAACTCTATCTTCAACTACATCAAGCGTATCATTTACTTTCCTCAAGGTTCTTCTGACTTCAGTTAAAACTAAAATCATTTGAATTCCAACAACACTAATTACAATTGTTAAAATCACTAATACAACGCTGAAAACTATTGGTACTATATCCATAAAATCCTTTTGTATTTATCTTTATTCTATACTAACTCATTAAAACTGTACTGTCACACTTCGTTCAACAGTACTCACTTTTCCTCTGCGATCTTTTGCTTGGATTACAAATAGGGAAATACCCTCATTAGGAACAATCACCTCTGTTTTAAAGCTACCATCTTGTTGTAACGCAACTGGTTGGTCATTGATTGTAATAATTGCGTCTGGCAAAGTCTCACCTTCAACAATAACTTTTGAGGAAACAATTGCTTGCTCTTTTGGCTGGATAACTTCAAGTTTTGGTGGCTTAGTCAAATTATACCACTGAAAACCCACATAACTAAATAAGCTAGCAAACACAGTCACTAGTAACACCAAAAAAGCTGTTACAGTACTTTTTCTTGCTCTTTTTTTAAGAATTGGTTTGATAAATTCTCTAGGAATCAGTCTCCCTTTTGCACTTTCTTTAAAATCTCTCCTTAAAAGTGCCAAGAGTGGTTTGTGATCAAAACCAAAGACATGAGCATAGGTCTTAATGTACCCTTTTACAAAAGTTGTAGCAGGTAATTCATCAAAACGATTTTCCTCTAGAGCCTCAAGGTAAGCAATACGAATTCTGGTTTTTTTGGATAAATCCTCTATGCGCAGACGATGCTTTATTCTTTCATCCTTGAGAGTTTCACCAATTGTTTTTGTTCTCATAAGATACAAACCTCGATATAGAAATTAACAATGAGATACTACGGCACTGCAACAATTACTGCAACTTTTGGCGAATGAGTGTAGAGACACGAGTACCATCAGCCTTACCAGCAACTTCTTTCATGACAGCACCAATAAGTTTACCCATATTTTTATCTTCAGCTTCTGAAATAACTTTGGAAACAATTGCTTCAAGCTCTGCATCAGAAAGTTGGGTTGGCAAATATGTTTCCATAATTGCGATCTTTTCCTCTTCTTCTGTAACGAGATCGTTTCTTCCTGCATTTTTGAACTCAACAACGGCATCTTTCATTTTTTTGACTTGAGATGCAATAATTTTTTGCACACCTTCATCATCTTGATCGCCATGGTCAATTTTATAGTTTTGAATTTCTGAACGTAAAAATCTGATAACACCAAGCTGAACCGTGTTTTTGTCACGCATTGCTTGCTTCATATCTTCCATAAGTTGTTCTTGTAAATTCATAGGTTCCTCTCTGTTTACAGGCTTAATTATAACACGGATACAAAACGCTGTGGAATAAAAAATCCCCGGGACTTTCGTCTCGGGGATTATATTTTTTGGTTTAAAAGTTAAATTATAACTTTAGTCAGCAGTGAATAATCTGTCTGTGTAATCCCAAAACGCATCGTTTCCTTTGAGTTTGAAAACACACTCAGCCGCCTCTGCTGCTTTTTGAGCACTTGGATGAAATGAGAGTGGATAGTGTCTGTACACTGCCGCTACATCATTCTTGTATTCTTCCAAGACTTTTGTAAGAGTTGGGTGGAATCTCTCACAAAATGGGCATTCATAGTCTGAGTATTCAACTAAGACAATTTTTGCACCTTTTTTACCTCTGTAGTTATCTTTGTCGGTAACTGCAGGAGCGTTTGCAACATCTGCTGATAAGGTTGGGTCAATTGCACCGCCATTGAGATATTTATCAATCATTGGTTTGACTTGTTCGTATGGTAAAGCACCACCAATTAACTCAGCTGGTTTGCCATCAACAAAAATAATTGTTCCTGGAGTTCCAGTAACACCGCCAGTTTGTCCACCTGCCATTTGGTCAGCGACTTTCTGTGCCATTTCACCAGAATCAATACATTTTTGAATATCTGCTTCTTTTACTTTAGTAACATCAACAGCCTTAGCAACTAATGCTGGAATAGTTAAGTTGCGAGCTGCAGGAGCAGCCTCACCACCTGCTGCGGTTGGGGCAGCAGCTGCACCACCACCGGTTCCACCAGCATATGAACCACCTTTGAGTACTTTATTTTCGGTCCATAATGAACCTACAAAAAAACCGCCCATGAAAAATGCGACCATTAAAACGATCAAAACAAAATTTTCTTGGACAAAGTTCTTAAAGCTCTGAAATGAGTATGCACTATCAGAAGCTGTTTGAGACTTTGACATCTTTATTCCCTTTCTTGGTATAAAATATATATGCATAATCTTCATACACTTTTATAAAAAAAACAAGTACTATTTATTGTAGTAATAAGGAATATACTAGGAAAATATGACACAGAAAACCGTAAGAATTCTTTCGCCGTATGAAAAAAATCACCTCAAAAAATTTGGTGTGTCAGAAGATACTGTACTTGAATCAGAAACGCCAGTTGAATACCTCACTAACCATGTAGATTTCTGTGATTTAGATTTTTATGTTGATAGAAACGTCCTTATTCCTAGAATTGAAACTGAAGAGCTAGTTGTACTCGCAATTCAAACAGCTCAAGAGCTGTTTGAAAAAACTCACAAAAAGTTAGAAATTATTGATATCGGTACAGGAAGCGGGGCAATTTCTTGTTGTGTTGCAAAAAAATTACTTGAGTTAGGAATTCCTTTTCACATTACAGCAACAGAAATTTCAGCAAGCGCACTAACAATAGCCCAAAAAAATGCAAAAAATATTGTCCCAAAAGCTCAGATAACCTTTATTGAGACAAATTTACTTGAAGGAATAACTCAAAAATTTGACCTGATTATCGCAAATCTACCGTATATTCCTTCACAAAGAATTGCGTATCTTGAGAAAAGTGTTAAAGACTTTGAGCCTCATGTTGCGCTAGACGGCGGAGAAAGTGGCTTAACTCTCATTCATAAAATGATTACTCAAGCAAAAGATCTCGTGTATCCTTACACTAAAATTTTGCTCGAAGTTGATTACACTCATGGATACGATGAATTTAATGAAGTTAGAGGTGATTGGGATATCATTGTTACCCCTGATTCAATGGTGGGAGTACATTTTGTGAAGCTGCAAAAGAAAAACAAAAGCTGATAGTCAAAAATGGCTAGTTATAGTTTTTCTATAGAAATCACATCTAATGAGCCATCAACATCATAAGGAGTATTTGGGTCAGCTTTTGAAAAAACAGCTTTTACTTTGAGTGTTGATCCATCACCTTGACTACCACCCAGACGTTCGCCAAGGTTAGTCAAGAAATATCTTTTGTCATCTGGGGTTTGTAGACCAAATAAGCATTCCATCGTCTGTGGTCCGGAACCTTTTTTAGGTAAACATACAATCTCGCCTGTAAGTTGAACGATTTCCGCATCTAAGTTGGCAGGTACCTCAACAGTAAGATTGTCAACAATAATTGCATCATCACAATCACACATCAAGGCTTTGCATTGCACTTCTCGAGCTGGATACACACCAACCACTGTCACAGTCGCATTTACTACTGAAGTGTCAGAATAAGGTTTTAGTGCTTCAGGGAACTGTGCAGTTCCACCACCTTTTGTTCGCAAAGCAATCATTGATCCAGAAGTAATTGAGTTCATATCTTCTGGAACTATTGCTTCATCAACACGAATGTATAAACCTTCTGCACAATACGCATCATCTCCCTGTATTTGGGCACCGGTAAAAACGACTCCTCTTATTACGGTCATACCCTTTGGGGCAGAAAGTGGAGTTTTGATTGGGGAACTTTGTGTTAAATCTGGCCACTTGTCCCGGACAAGAGAGTTATTTAAAAATTTAAATCCAACAACAGCAATCAATAGTACGACTAAAGTAACTAGTATTAGTGCCAAAGGCAAATTTTCATTCTTTTGTTGCATAGAGTAAGTATACACCTAGTACCCACTCACTACATAATTAACACCTTACAATGTTAAAATATTTTATTTAGTTTAATTCTTTAGACTTGAATCATTGTCTGCAGTAGTAGGACGATATTGAAACTTTGTTGATTGACAAAATACTCATATTGTCCTATAATATATAAATATTGGTTTATAAACTATATTAAATTGCTTAACCCACATTCTAAGTTGAAAAGCACCACCATGTTACAAAATAGTATTTTTTCTTT
>CAZZDG010000008.1:0-29209 GCA_964652415.1 uncultured Pseudomonadales bacterium
GGATTGATTTACCAAGCTTTTTTTGAAAAAAGGTGACCGTTTTGGAACGGTCTCGAGAATTAGTCTCTAATAGTGTGCCCCCGCCGGGAATCGAACCTGGAGCTGCTGCTTAGGAGGCGGCCGTTTTATCCATTGAACTACAGGGGCTCATTAACTCTGCTATACAATATCGCTTTATGGGCGTTATTGTACATACAGCATCGCTATTTTACCAAACTTACCAGGCATATTAAATATGCATAGTGAAATAAGTTGTATACTGGTACTATTGTGATAATTTGAAATGGAGGTCAAGCTGATGGTTGATAAGTTAAAAAAACGCCAAGCAAAACAAAAACCTGCAAATAAACGATTGCAGGCAAAAAAGCCAAAAAACCAAACTGAATTGACCTCAATTTTTCTATCTTCACAATTTGTTCGTCCAGATAAAATGTCTTTCTGGGAATTTCTGAAAACAAATAATATTCCATACAGCAAAAAGCATTTTCCCTTTTTAACTCACAACAGTACGCCAAAAATTAAACAAATTTTTGATTTTAGCGAGTATGTACGGATTGGGTCACGTGGGGAAGCGCTTTCGTACCTATACAAAGGCTTTGGTAAGGCACTTAACTACGTTGGTCCAGTATTAGACTTAGAGCTTGAACATGGATTTAATGATCACACTGATCGCCATACTCTGTGGGTTGCTCAAACTGGAGTAGAACTACTGCAGCGCGCTGGTATTTCGTATGATGGAGTTGGTCACTATGATCCGCTTACAGAGACAATGATGACACTTGTTGGCATGACTCATGATTTGGGGAACTTTTTTTCAAGAAAAGAACATTCTACCTACAGTGCTTGGCTTCTTACTCGATTGTTTGCAAATACCAAGAAACATCCAAAGGAATTTGGTACTGCACTTCATTCTATTTTGTTTCATGAGGAACCAACTTTACTTGATCTTAATGTAGATATTGCAGATGGGACACCACTACAATGGGCGTTGGTTGCAGCAGATAAAATGCATGTTGGGCGTGATAGAGTGGGGGGACGTTCTTTTGAAGACGGAATTGCAAAAGGGGCGCTTGAAGATGATATTCATATTGTTTTAAATGCGCTCATTGTGCGGTCTAGTTGGCATTTAGGTGTTCGTCGGTTTATATGGAACCTAGATTTTAGTGTTGATCAACTTGAGGAGAAGTTTGAAAGTTTTACTACAGGTAATCAACGGCTTTTTTTACCAAAATTTTTTCAGAAAATGTTTATAGATAAAGGAACACTGTACAGAGAATCATTTGTGAAAATATTTAATGATTTATATGCAAATCGAATCAAGATGGCAGCCAAGTGTGTGTTTCTATTGTTTCCACATATCTCGGAGTTTGTTGTTGAATTAGCAGATAATGATACTAGAGCAAAAGTTGGGAGTGGAAAGATTTCAGTCTTTAGCTTGATCAGAAGGCAAGCGTTTGAGTAAGTGATTGTTGATACTATTTCTTTAATTCAAGAGCATACAAATTCTGCGGTGTTTCTGGGCTAAAGCTTGTGAGGATGACTAAGCGGTCCCCATTTGGCCAAGGATAGACAAATTTTTCTGAGAATGGTCCTGAGTAGAGGGTAGTCTGATTCGTTGTATCATATTCCATAATTTTGACAGTGTTATTCTCAACAAAAATGAGGTGTTTTGAATCTGGAAACCACTGGAGTGTGTTAGTGAATGCGCTTGTATAGTAAACATTAAAATTTGTGGCAGTTTGTGCGCTTGTTGTGGCTTGCAAAGTTTGAAATGCGCTAGTTGAGGCAGAGATGAATGGAGAATTTTTATCAAGTAAGTCTGTAGCGAGTAATAGTTTACTTGCAGTGCTAGCGCTTGTTGTTGCTTCTTCACCAACTTTAAAATTTCTGTCTTCTTCACTGTCGTATACGTAGATACGTCCAGCAACAAGATTTCTTTCTTCTGGTTGGGTGCTACTTGCTGGTACTGGTGGAATCAGTTCATTTGGAATTGTAAGATTTTTAGTAGCGGCATACATTATGCGTTTTTTATCTGGAGAGATGTAAATATTTTTTGCACTACTTGTTGCGATATTAACAATCTCAGGAGGGAATTTAGAGAAGTTTTCTCGTTCTCTTAAATACATTTCTTGCTCCCATTCAGAAAGAATTTGCTTTTTTCTAAATGAGATATCCGTGAGCGAGTCAAGTGTGTTTAATTTTGTAATATTTAGGAGGACTTCACGATCTTTTGCAATTAAGATGACTTCACTACTGTCTGGTGACCAAATGAATTTGGCAGTTTTTAGATCAAAATTGAGTGATTCATCACTAATTTGAATTGGCTCTTTTTGAAAAGTAAATGCGTTGTTACTCAGCTCAAGGATATAAAGACCATTTTTTCTTTCACTGGTATTTGAATGGCCGTAGTAGATAATTTTTTGTCCGTCTGGAGAAGGGGAAAGATTAAGTGCGCCGTTGTATGTGAGTGTGGTCAAACTTGGTGCTTTTGGGAAGAGTGTTGCATTTGTTTGGACAACAAGTTCTTTTTCAATTTTGATTCTTTTTTTCCAGCCGTTGTAGCCATCTTTGATAATTTCAATTTCGTATTCCCCTGGTTCAAGATATACGGTATCATCAGTTACGGTAATAAGTTTGCCATCAATCAAAACTTCTGCTGCTGTAGGAAATGAGTTTGCAGATAAAAGACCGGTGCCTTGCACAAAGCCTTTATCTGTCATTCTAAAGTTACCTTTTGCATAGTAAATCGCGAGACCTGTTCCAAACAAAATAATAAGGGCAGAAAGCAGAGTGTATAAAAAACGTTTGTTGACCTGAGGCTTCATACAGGTATTATATATCTAACCGTTGAAAGAATCTAAATGAAAATCCCAATATTCGAAAAGTTTAATAAAAAGATTGGTATAGACCTTGGTAGTTTTCGTACCAGAATTTGGGTTGATGGATCGGGGGTTATGATTGATGAACCGACTTGTATTGCGTTTGATAAAAAAAATAAATCAGTGCTTGCTGTTGGTGAAGAAGCAGCGCAAATGGATGGTAGAGTTGGTGAGCATATTGAAGTTTGTTATCCTGTTGTTGGAGGCAAAATTTATGATATGGCTGCGCTGACAGCACTTTTAAAAATTTGGCTTACTCAATCGGTTGGTACAGTTGCTTTGTATAACCCTGTTATCATGGCAAGTATTCCAGTATGTGCAACTCAGGCTGATCGAGAAATTACGACACAAGTTTTGTATTCACTTGGCGCTGGTGAGGCCTACACAATTGCACAGCCTCTGGCTGCAGGAATAGGTACGGGCGTACCAATAGCGGATGCATCTGGGAGTTTTTTGTTGCATCTAGGAGCAGGAGTTGTAGAGGGGGTGATTATTTCTTTAGGTAGCGTCATTGTTTCTCAGTCAAGTGAGTATGCAGGTGAGTACTTAAGTAATTCATTATGTTTATATACACAAAAAAATCTAGATTTGAAGATCAGTAAAAAGACTGCATCTGTTTTAAAAAGTGATGTCGTTTCTGTTGAGTTTAATTCTATCCGAGAAAAGCTTGTTGCGGGACAAGATACTGTAGACGAAAGTCCAAAAGAGCTGGTAATTAAAAGTAAAGATTTGTTTGGGCATACAATTAGCTACATGGAAAAAATTGAGGATTTGGTTGTGAACTTGCTTTCAAAAATGCCTCCAGAGTTGGCAGTAGATGTAATAGATAAAGGTTTATTACTTACTGGTGGTACTGCAAAACTGCACGGGATCGAAATCTTTTTTGTTGAGAAACTCGGAATTCCAGTCAGTGTAGTAGACAACTCAGATTTGGCAGTAATTGATGGGATTGGCCAAGTTCTTGAGAACCTTGACTTATTTAGAAAGAGTTTGGGGTATCAAGAGTAGCTTTTTTAGTTTTGAGAAACAAACTTCCTGAATTGGTCGCCACGATCTTGGTAGTTTTCAAAAAGGTTGAAGCTAGCACTTGCAGGACTCATCAGCACAATGTCGCTAGATTGGGCGGCTTCTTTGGCAATACGCACTGCTTGTTGCATTGAAGAGACAAACGTATAAGTAAGTTCACCCATGTTGTTATGTAAGCGTTGTTTGACCTCATCTAAGATAATTTCACCGGTGTCTGGAAGTAAAATAAGGTGCTTAATTTGATGATCTACGATAATTTGGGCAAGGTTTGAATAGTCAAGACCACGGTCAAATCCACCAGCAATCAAGATGATTGGGTTATTTTTAAAGCTTTCAATAGCCGCAATCGTGGCAACTGGGGTGGTAGATAGTGAATCATTGTAATAAGTTACGCCATCAATTTCTGTAATGAGTTCGAGTCTGTGTGGCAGGCTTTTAAAGGTGGAAAGTCCGTGGGCAATATCTTGGTTAGCAACTCCTAGGTGTTTTGCAATCACAACAGCAGGTAGTGCGTTGTTAATTGTGTGTTGTCCAATTAAGGCAATCGTATCAAGGTCGGTAATTTTTTCTCCGCCAAAAGTAATCCAGTTATTTGCAGTATTTCTTCTAAAGTTGAAAGTAAGTTGGGTAGCGGTAGAGAGGTGGGCAATTTTTTTTGGAATGTAGAGCTGCGAGTCTAGGACGGCAAAATCGCTTTCTTCTTGATACATACAGATGTGCGATTTTGCTGCTACATATTCATTAAAACTTTCGTAGTAGTCGAGGTGTTCGGGTGTAATATCAAGAATGACCGCATAGTTTGGGCTGTGTGTCATATCATTAAGTTGGTGACAAGAGAGCTCAAGTACTGCAAAGACAGGGTGATTGGTGGCGTTATTCTCTGCTGCATCCGTAATCTTTTCAATGAGCGAGAGTGGGGCAATGCCAATATTCCCACCTAAAAAGCTATGTATTCCAGCAGTGGTGAGCACATGAGCAATAAGTGCTGTTGTGGTGCTTTTACCTTTCGTTCCCGTGACTCCTATTGTTTTAACTTTTTTATTCTCAGTTTGTAGTACATCTAGTTCTGAGTTAACCAGTCGTATGAGTGAAAAAAACAGATCGGTGTTTGAGGTAAACGTTGCATTTAGTTCTCGAGCTTGTTTTAGTAACTTACTATGAGGAGGAATTCCAGGTGTTTTGAATATAATAATACCCGTTTTATTTTCTGTGAGTTGAGTTTGTTCAAGATGTGTTGAGAACTGAACATTTTGGTCTGAATTATCAATGAGATGCCATTCTTCGCCTAAACTGCCGAGTCCTTTTTGGTCAACAAGCCAAAGTTGCTTGGTAGGTAAGTACTTGCGTAAGAATTCGTATGTTGAAAGTCCTTCTGTGCCAAGGCCAAGAATTATAATCTCTTTGTCTGCAAATTGAGTAATGTAGTCTAAAATTTGGTGCATGATCTGTTACCTATTATTACCTACTTTTTCAAGTTCGTATGTAAGTATTTGTGCAAATTCAGCAGGGAGTGAGTTCTCTTCATTCCAACCAGTGAAAATTGTATGTGCTCTAGTTTCAAGATCAGTATTTCCTTCTGGGCTCGATTGTAGTTGAGGGTTGGTTTTGAGTTCACCTGCGACTTTCTCAAGCAGAGGTGGGAGGGCCTTTGAGTTGCCAGCATGGTCTTTTTGTTTTTCATACAGCTTCGTGCACAAATAGAATGCAACAGCTGTTTCTTCATGTGTACCAACACAATCAAAGGGTTTTGTTGTAGCTAAACCGAGCAGTTCACGAGCAACTGGCCATAAATTCATATTTTCGAATATATTGCTGCCAAAATATGCAGTTAATTTTTCTTCTCCTAAGAATGGAAAGAGAATTGTCCAGGCAAATAGGCATTTAGAACAGTTTCCACACCAGATATTTTGTTTTTGTCCTTTGTTGCAGCTTCTAAAGACAGGGTGATGATTCGGAAATTGAGCGAAAATTTGCGCGATTTGCAGTTCATAGAGTGGGCGTAAAAACGAGAAGTAGAGTGGAGCGTTTTTCGGCAGAAATTGGGTAACGTATGCCTGCAAATCGCGCTCAAATTCATAGGTTTTTGAGTACTGGTGGTTTATTTCTTGGTCACAGTACCACACGTTGCCTTCATTTGAGCTTCTTTCATTACTAATTGCAATGTGTGTGTATTCAAACAAATCAGCAGTAAAAATGCTCAAAAATGCCAAGTATGCGCTAATTGGCACATGCCCATTTAAGTAGCCGTCCTCATTAAGCTTAAATAGCTTTGGATCAATAAATCTTGTGATTTTAATTTGATTCTCTTGTGGAATTTTGCTGACGTCTATAATGTCTTGAGCCGACTTTGGAGTGCTAACAGCATATGTACCAACAGAGAAACGTTGTTTGAGTAATTCAAGAGTTACAGATGAATCTTTGCCACCGCCGACGGGGATTAAAACTTTCTCGAGATTTTTGTGTGTTGGAGTTGTTCGATCTGTACTGTGGATCTTGTTTGAATTTGAGCTAAAAGTAACGAAGTCCGGAGCAGAGAAATCGATGTTATTGGTATAAAAAAACTCACCCATGCCTTTGAGTAGTAATTTGTGCCAGAATTCTAGTGCCTCTGGAGATAATTTGCCTGCAGTAACTAGAACTTGAGGAGAAGCGGTAGTTTTCCAGTAACTATATAGTTCTGCTAAACCGATCTGAAAAGCATACGCATCAATAATGTCTGGTCCGAGTAGGTCAATCATTTTTTGAGTAACACCATGAATTGCTACCTTTGGATTAAAGGATATGTCTGGGTTGACTGAGTAAGTGAAACTGATTTCCAAACTATGGTCTTCGATCAGCTTCCAGGAATATCCTGAATACTCAAATGTTGTGTATTTGGCTCGTAACTGTTGTGCTTCTGCCATGTTGTACCAAGTAGTGTATCGCATTTTGTGGTAATTTAATAGGTTATTGCGGTGTCTCACTTTGTTTCGGTAAAGGAGTTGAAAAATTAACTTGTTTTATACCTCTGGTGTGGTGGTAACATAAAATTAGTTATAAATCTGGACAAAATGTACTCAAAGTAGCAATAATTACGGCTTAATTTCTGTAAGTGAACTCAAAAGGTGATTCTTTTTTACTCGATGTCTTCGGAAAAATGAACACAAAATTTTGTTCCAACAAAAATTGCGAAAACATACCGAATTTTTTTGATTTTTCTACAATTGGCGATTTTTTAAAATGTGTCGTAAGAAATCAAAAATAGAGTAGAAGAGGGCTGAAGTAACAAAAAAAAGAGTAGGCATGACATATCTGTATAATTTTGTTAAACTATATCAGAATGATAATTATATTCGGGACTAGGTGAGGGTAGGAATTTAGTAGATAATTACAGTAAGAAATATGAAAAACAATGACAAATCAACAAATTTCTTAGGATTAAAAATTGTAAGCAGTACGAAACATGAATTGCTAGAAAATATTTTTTCTCAAGTAAAGGTTGGAGTTGATTTAAGAATAGTATTTACTCCCAACCCCGAGCAGCTTGTATATGCAAAGTCCCATAGTTGGTTCGAAAAAGTTTTGGGTAAAGCAGATGTTTTACTCCCTGATGGAATGGGCATTATTGTTGGTTCACAAATCTTGTCTGTCTTTGGTAAAAGCGAGCCGATTTTGGAACGAATTGCTGGTGTTGATATAGTGAGTGCGTTGTTACAACATTTTTCAGCAAAGAAAGTTTTGGTAGTTGGTGGCAGAGGATATTTCGGAGCTGAGTATGGAAAATGGAAAATAGTTCCTGTTGGAGGCCATTTGTCTCAAGAGATCAAGAAAAATAAGGTTTCTCTCTATTGGCATGAAGGATTTTTAAATGTAACTCAGCCAACTAGTGTAGAAAAAAAGGAGTTATTAGAGCGTATTACCCAGTTACAACCAGACATAGTGTTTGTTGCTCTAGGAGCTCCTTATCAGGAAAGCTGGATTGTAGAGAATAAAAAAGTATTACAAGAAAGTGGTGTGCGACTTGCTATGGTTGTTGGTGGTTCTTTTGATGTATTGCTTGGCAAAGTTGCTAGATCGCCAATATGGATGCAAAAAGTTGGTCTTGAGTGGTTATTTAGGCTATATCAAGAGCCTTGGCGGTGGAGAAGGCAGTTGAATTTATTAGTGTTTTTAAAAATGGTTATTCAGGAAGCGCTGAGTTAAAAAATGACCCCGCTTGCGCGGGGTCCTCTTAATATTACATTTCAAATCTGTTCGCAATTCTGCGAACAAGTCTTTACATTTCTTCACCAGTTACACCGAGTAACCAGAGAACGGCTTCTTTTTTGTAACGTCTATCACCACGAGAATTGATTCTAATAGCTGGGAGCTTACCTCGTTTTCCCCATCTTTTAATGGTGAGGGGAGAAACGCGCAATAAATCTGCGACTTCACGAACAGTGAGCAGGTCTGGCAAGTTCTTCATATCTAATCTACTTGCGTCATCAGCTCTGCCGGTTTTTTTATCTTCTTCTTGTGCTGCAGTTGGCTGAACTTGGTCGTTCATAAGTGCTGTCCTTTTTATTATTGTTTATACATTTTTTTGCAGTTTAGTAGACTTAGTGCTTTTTCTGATAACACAGTAAAACAAGGTCTAAATAACAGTAACTGCAACCTACTGTTTAGCACATACCGGTGAAAAGTAGCTCAAAAGTAAGCTTTGCTGTATACACAGTAGCAGAGTGAGTTCAACTGGGTCAATAGGGAGTTTTATTTTGCTTGCCATGGGACTCATTCTGTGATTTTGGGACGACATTTTAGAACGATATAAAAAACAGTATAAAGAAACTCTGGAAAGAGGATGATTGTAAAGAGAAGACTGTATGCTAAATATCAGTCACATTTACAACTTCACCTCCACCGTGCTCATCCATACTTACTAGATACGCATTTTTAGTATCAAGACCTTTGTTTTTTAGGTATAAAATTGCAATTTTTTTAAGCTGTTCCATATTAACTCTTCTATTTTGGTTAGCGGTTATATGCGCAATGCATTTATTATCTTTTATGATTGCGAAGTTAATGGAAATATTTTCTGCTTTTGATTCTCTGGGCAGTATTGTTTCAGATCTATCAAGATCAACTAATGATACTGGTTTTAAAACATGGTTGTTAGATAAAAATGATCTCAAACTTTTTTCGTCTTTCAATTTCTTTAGTTGTTCGACAAGCGCCTTGTCTTCTTGAACAATCATGCTTCCATCACCATTCAATATTAACACTGTGTGGTAGGTTGGATCAGAATAATTTTCAATTGGAACGCCACCCCAATGATCTGTTAATTTTGAAGTAAATAATTGAAAAAAGCGCTCTTTGTCACCTTCTGAAAGCTGGTCATATTTTTTTATCATATCAGTTGACCAACAAGCATATTCGCTTGCAAAACACATAAATTCTATAAGGTTGAGGTCAGTTTCTGCTGTGACAGCCCCGCCCCAACCCATTGAAGGTTGTGACGTCCATGATGGTACGGTTGCAAAGAGGGGTATACTATCATTTTGTGAATAAAATGCCAAAAAGAGTGGCCCTGTATGCATATAGTCAACTGGATGGTTGATTCCATTTGGGTCTATCATAACGTCATCAGGTGATCTTGATTCAAAATGAAGGAGGGGATCATTATATCTGTTGTGAGACCAGTATTTTTTTTGGCTACTATTTGCTCCAAGTAACTTATGTAGCATTACACCAACTTGGTATCCAATAGCATCTTTTCCTTCATGTTTATGAGCGAGTGCAGAATGCATTTGCAATTTGAAGTGAGTGCTTTTTAAGACACATTCTAACAATTTTTTAACTAAGTTACTATGACTGCTCAGAATACAAAAGACCCGCTTTATGCGGGTCTTTTTAAATCAATTCGAATTCGAAAAGAGATCGGGTTTAAATTATTACTTTAATTCAACAACACAACCTGCTGCTTCGAGATCTTTTTTAGCTGCTTCTGCAACTTCTTTTTTAGCACCTTCCAAAACAGTTTTTGGAGCTGATTCTACGAAAGTTTTAGCTTCGCCCAAACCTAATTCTGGTTTGAGGACTCTAACTGCTTTGATAGCACCGATTTTGTTTGAACCTGCATCTTTGAGGATGACGTCAAACTCGGTTTGCTCTTCAACTGCTTCTGCAGCTGCTGCTGGCATAGCACCCATCATCATAGGAGCTGCTGCACTGACACCGAATTCTGCTTCGAGTGCTTTTACTAATTCTGAGACTTCCATTAAAGATAATTCTTTAACTGCGTCTACGAGTTTCTGCACTTTAGCTGAGAGTGCTTTTGTTTCTTCTGACATAATTGTCCTTTCTTAATTACTACGTTTTTTTAACTTATACTAGTGCTCAATTAATTTGAAATTGAGCGGGTCTTGTTTCAATATTATTTCTTGTCTGCTATTGCTTTGAGAGCGTATACCAAATCTCTTTGGTTTGCTTTCAACACGTTAACCATTCCGGTTGCAGGAGCATTAAGGGTTCTAATAAGCATAGAGATAAGTTCGCTCTTGCCTGGAAGTTTGCTTAAGGTAGCAACTTCTGCAGCTGAAAGTACTTTATCGTCCATGTAACCTTCTTTGATTGTTACTTTTTCTGATTCTTTTTGAAATTGGAATAAAGCTTTAATAGCAGCAACTTCATCTTGGTTTGAAAATACAATTGCATTCATGCCTTCCAAAGATTTTGAAAGTTTACCAACACCAACAGCAATATCAATCAAAGTATTTTTGGTAACGAGAACTTCACCACCAGCAGCAGCGACTGCTTGTCTGAGTTTGACTTGGTCGTTTGCACTTGTTCCAGAATAATCGATGATAGCTACAGATTTAGCTTGTGCGAGTTTTTCTTTTAAAAGTTCAACTTGTTTTAGATTTTTTTGATTTGGCATATACGTTTCCTAAAAACTACTTACTAATTTATTTGTACTATATTGCAGATTTTCTGGCATCATTATTTCACCAAAATTTCTTTTGTATCCAAAGTTTTTATAAGGGGAGAGTTATGTATAGTTGAGTTTTTCGTGTTGCTGATGATGGACTTAGCAACACGATCTTGGCAAAAAATATGCCAAACAAACTCAAAATATGATCTCAGCCTAGGCGTGACTTGTAGAATTGTATGGCTTTGCACTCTGATTAAAGAGTCATTGCCCAGTGCAATCTTGCGCGCTGTCTTTGGATGACTATCGGTTATTATACCATATTGTTGGGGTTATGCAATTATGGGTTGGGTATTATTATAAGTAGTAAATACATATTGCGTGATGAGTTAGAGTGAAGTAATATATATTTCTAATGACAAGTAATTTTTGTTGGCTTACCTACAATCACAATATTCGCTTCCAAATTAAGATGGAAGAGGTTTGTGTTGTCGCAAAGTAAATAAAAATTACAAAGTTAAAACGCACAAACCTCTCAAACACACGAGAGGTTTTTTAATATCTTAAGAGTGTTTTCTTGCAAATATTTTGTCGCTTGAGAGCGAATTATGTTTACAAGAAAAGTGCCATGATAGTAGTAATTATCTTAATACGGCTATAGTTTTCTTAACAAGGAAACACTCAAATAGGTAAATTGCGTAAAAATAGTAACAATAGTGTGTGGAGAACAAACAGGAGGTGTTTGTATGAAATTAGAAGAAACGTCTGCCCCCTATAGCAGAGAAATGCTTGCAAGGCTAATGAAGGTGCTTGAGATGCAAGGAGTTCTTCCTTGGCTTAATCCAGTTACCAATGCCATTAGTATTAAGAGCTTTAATTTTACAGACCGTCATTGTTTTAACCTCAATCAAGAGTTGCTTGTGCAAAAGCAAACCGTGGTATAATCCTCGAGATGCATAAAAAATTGATCGCAACCACTACTACAACTACAATCCCTGCTTAGGGTGTAGCTGGTAGTGCTTGAAATTCAAGAAACCAAAGCTCCCCTAAACGGGGAGCTTTTTTCTTTCGGACCCGCTATTTTGGAACAAAATTGCGTAGGTACGAAAAATGCAGTAGCGGTTTATAATAATAATGCAAGATAAAGGAAATATATGAACGAATCACACAATAACGAACAGAACTTAGAAGAATTAGAAAAATTACGACACTCAGCGGCACATTTGTTAGCAGCTGCAGTTTTAGAGCTCTATCCAGAGGCAAAGCCAACAATTGGTCCTGCAACTGATGAGGGTTTCTATTACGATTTTGACTTCGGTTCTGTTCAAGTGAGTGAGTCAGATTTAGTAATAATAGAAAAGAAAATGCGTTTTTTAGTCAAAAACTGGGGCAAGTTTGAGCGACAAGAAGTTACAGCAGAAGAGGCGCTTCATACATACAGATACAACGAATATAAAACTGAATTAATTGATGAAATCGTGCAATCAGATCAAAAGTTGAGTTTCTACAAATCAGGAAACTTTGTTGATTTATGTCGCGGTGGCCATATTGAAAAACCGGCAGCTCAACTGAAATACTTCAAATTACTTTCAATTGCAGGTGCATACTGGAGAGGAAGTGAAGAGAATAAAATGTTGACTCGTATTTACGGAACATCATTTTTTAGCCAAGAAGAATTAGATGGATTTTTGAAGATGAAGGCAGAAGCCAAAGAGCGCGATCATAGAAAACTGGGCAAAGATCTTGGGTTATTCGTTTTTTCTAATACTGTTGGTAAGGGTTTACCGCTGTGGACAGCTAAGGGAGCAACAATTCGTCGTGAGCTAGAACGTTTTGTAGTTGATGAGGAAATCAAACGAGGGTATAGCCATGTGTACACTCCAGATATTGCAAACTTAGACTTGTACAAAAAATCTGGCCACTATCCATATTACAAAGAGAGCATGTACGCACCAATTCAGATTGAGGAAGAAGAGTACATGCTTCGTCCGATGACTTGTCCGCATCATTTTGAGTTGTATAGTGCGCACCAACATTCATATAAAGAATTGCCAATGCGTATTGCTGAGTTGGCAAAGTTATATCGTTTTGAAAAGTCTGGCGAGTTAACTGGATTGATCAGAGTGCGCAGTTTTTGTTTAGCTGATTCTCATATTGTGTGTATGAAAACTCAGGCAAAAGCTGAGATTAATGGAGTGCTTGATTTAATAGAATATATGGCACAAACTTTTGGGTTACAGCCTGGTGTTGATTTATCGTATCGTCTTTCGCTAGGTGATAGAGCAGATGACAAAAAATATTTCAAAGACGATGCTTCATGGGACTTTGCTGAAGATGTGTTGCGTAAAGTGTTGCAAGAACGTGGTTCTAAATTTATTGAGGCAGAGCAAGAAGCAGCATTTTATGGTCCTAAAATTGATGTGCAAATGCGAAATGTGAATGGAAAAGAAGACACAGCATTTACTGTGCAGTATGATTTTGTGATGCCACAGAGGTTTGATCTTAAATATATAAATGAAAATGGTGAAGCAGAACAACCAATTGTGATTCACCGTTCTTCTATCGGAGCAATTGAGAGAACAATCGCATTTTTGATTGAAAAATTTGCAGGAAAATTCCCAGTTTGGCTTGCGCCCGTTCAGGTAAAAATACTGCCTATATCAGACAAACACAATGATTATGCACAAGAAGTGTATTCACAACTGTTTCGGGAGAATATTAGAGTAGAGCTTGATGATCGCTCAGAGCGACTACAAGCAAAAATCCGTGATGCCCAAATGGAAAAAGTGCCATATATGTTGGTGCTTGGTGATGCTGAGGTTGATGAGAAGAGTGTGACTATTCGTACCCGCGACGCTGTGCAAGACAAGCAATCAATAGAAGAGTTTGTTAAGAGAGTAAAGCAGGATATTTTGGAGCGAAGAATTTAGGTTCGCTCTTTAGTTAAAAGATTAAAAAAAATCGCCGAATTTCTTCGGCGATTTTTACTATTAATTTCAAATTAAATTAAATCAAAGATTATTTGATAATCTCTAATTTAATACTTGGACTCATTGTCGCAGAAATAGAAGCAGAGAAGAGTCTGCCTTTTGCTGCGGTCATGATAGCTTCAATGTTTTCAACTAAAGCTGCATCATCCATAGAAACTTTTCCAACTGAAACATGAATGACAGGAGCTTTTTTCTCAGTTTTGAGATCAAATGCGCCTTTTTCAAGTTCAGCTTTTTTGATTTCTGGTTTTGGAGTGACGGTACCATTTTTAGGATTTGGCATTAAGCCTTTTGGTCCTAAAGTTCTTGCAAATTTTGCTAATTTTGGCATGTATTGTGGAGCAGTAATCAAAACATCAAAGTTAATATTACCAGCTTCAATGTCTGCTAAAACAGCATCATCAACAATAGCGACACGTACGGTTTTCCCGGTTGCGTGTGGAAGGGTGATGGTTGCAACTTTGCCAATTTCTTTAGCGACAGCATCTAAAGTAAGAGTGCCGTCAAATTTTGAGTAGGAAAGTTTTTTAATAGCAGCAACAGCTTCAGCAACTGCGTATTTTTTTGTTTTATCAACTCTAGATCTAGTTGCAGCATATCTTTTGCTTCTAGAACGTTTTGGAGCAGCAACTTTCTTTGGTGTTGCTTTAACTTCAACAGTTTCGTTACCTTCTGCGGTTTGGTCTGAAGTTGCAGTTTCAGTTGCTTCTGGAGCATCTGGGTTTGCAACAACCTTTATTACGTCTTCTGTCGAGCTCATGTCGACGTTTTTCTTGGAACTCATGGTTCCTCCTTTCTCTCCTGCAATGATTTTTGTGTGGGTCACTTTTAAGTAACCCGTTTATTGGCTTAGCCAATCTGTATCGATGCAGTATTATTGATACTTTTTTTGGGCGGTAGCCCAATTTATTACTCTGCGATTTTCACACCCATACTTCGTGCTGTACCCATAACGGTGTTTATAGCACCTTCAAGGTTAGTGGTGTTCATATCTGTCATTTTCTCTTGTGCGATTGCTTTTACTTGGTCTTTGGTTAAAGTACCAACAAACTCTCTATTTGGTACTTTACTACCACTTTTGAGTTTTAAAACATGTTTGATCATTGCTGAAGTTGGAGGGAGTTTTAAGACGAAAGAGAATGATCTGTCTTGGTAAACAGTTATTTCAGCAGGAATGGTTTGACCTTTTTTGTCTTGAGTTGCAGCATTATACTGTTTCAAGAAGTCCATCATGTTAATACCTGCTTGACCCAAAATAGGACCCACTGGAGGAGCTGGGGTTGCGGTTCCTGCACTGAGGTTCAATTTGAGAACGTTAAGAATTTTTTTTGCCATAATTTCCTTTGAATTTTTCTAAATTTTAAACTTTCTTTACTTGTAAGAAGTCGAGGGTAACTGGAGTTTCTCGACCAAAAATATTTACTAATACTTCAACTTGACCTTTTTCTTCATCAATTGCATTGACGGTACCCAAGAAATCATTGAATGGTCCATCAACGATGCGAATAGCTTCACCCTCACTGTAGTCTGCTTTGTATTGTGGGGCAGCTTGAGTCATGTATTTTTTGATTGCGTCGACTTCGTGTCTTGGGAGCGGGGTAGGCTTGTTACCAACGCCAACAAATCCGGTAACACCTTGAGTAGTGCGGACTGCTAACCATGAGTTATCGGTGAGTTCCATCTGTACAAGCATGTAGCCTGGGAATATTTTTTCAACGACGTTTTTTCTTTGTCCGCGTTTAATTTGAATTTTTTCTTGAGTAGGAATAAGAACTGAAATAATTTTGCTAGTTAAGTCGAGGGTTTCGGCACGTTGTTTGAGTGCTTCAGCAACTTTGTTTTCGTGGCCAGAATAAGTATGAACAACATACCAGCGAGCTTTTTTGTTTTCAGCTTCAGAAATAATCACGAGGTTAGGAGTTGAAACCTTAACTTCCTGAATTTCAGGAGCTTGTAATGGTTGTTGTGTTTTCTTTGCCATATGTTTTTTCTGTATTCTTTATAAAATCTCTGATAGTAATCTTTGGAAGATAGTATCAAGTAGTGCTATGTATAATCCTATCGCAACACTTACTCCAATAACAAGCATCGTCATATCTTGAGTTTGCTTCTTAGTTGGCCAGGTTACTTTTCTTGTTTCTCGAACAACTTCTGTAATGAAACTGACTGGGCTTAGCATAGGGAGGTATTGTATCAGTCTTTTTGCTGATTTTCAAGATCAGGCTTGACGGCGTATGTTTTTACATCAATTTTGCTTGGATCAACCTTAGTAGGATGATACACACTGGTGTTTTTTGGCTTTTTTAATCTGCCAACAACTGCTGCAAAAATTGAGAGAACGAGCAGGAGGATACCTAAGAGGATGATGAAGAATGGCAACTTGGATTCTGAGTTTGCAATCATGTTATTTAAGAGACCAAGTATAGTTTCATCAGCCGCAACTTGAGTATTTGGATCAATTCTATCTGCATCAACACTATCTTGGTTTTTAAGATCAAGATCCTCATCAGGAATGAGACTATCACCTTTATTAATTGGTGTATCTGAGTTTGCAACGTCCGCTGAAGTTGTAGCATTTTCAACCTTATTAGAATAGGTGGTTGAAACTGTTTGTTTTGTGACAGCACTACAACTGGTACTACTTGGGTTGGTAGCAAGGCGACATTGGCCTTCATAGCAACGTAAGTTTACAGCGCAGTCGCCATTTGAGTTGCAAGTTTGACCACATTGTTGAATAGTTGTTGCTGTTTGTTGAGTTGATGGGGCGGCACAACTAGTGCTTTGAGGGTTTACAGGGTTCCTACACGTGCTGTTCCAGCAAGTTAGCCCTGTTTTGCAGCCTGAGTTGCTCACGCACGATTGGTTGCAGCTACTAAGGATGATCTCTTCATTTGCAACTTGGCAAGCAGTGTTTGTTGGGTTTGTCGCGAGTCTACAACGATGTTCTCCATTAATTGGATAACAAAGCATGTTGACTTTACACTGAGCATTATTAGCGCAGAGCTCATTACAGCCTTGAACTACTGGAGGCGTGGCAGTAGGAGTTGGTGTAGGAGTAATGGTGGGAGTAGGGGTTGGAGTGCTACCAGGATTTCCAGTACAAGTTGTACCATTCCAGCATTGCGTAGCGCCACAATCACAACCCATTGTTAAGACGTCAAGGCAAGCAAGTGGATTGCCACAGATATCAGCACAACTATTTGGGAACTCTTTCCACGTTCCACCAGACTGTGCGCATTGTTTTTCTTGGGCAGTTCCAGCAATAGTGTATTTTAATGGTGAAGGAACCTGTAAGAGAACTGCTAAGTTTGCAGTGTTTGCGTAGGTTCTATCTTGGTCGAAAGTTACAACAATATTTCCAGTTTTTCGTGGCACAAGCTTCATACGAATAAGTGAGGTGTCACTTGGTTCGATAATCCACTCTAAGTAATTTGGGACGGCAACGACACTGACTAAATAGCCGCCAGTGATTTGCTCAATTTCTATGCTTTTTGGATCAAATCCTGAACCTGGATTAACAAGAATTTCAGGTGTATCTAACGAATCATTGATAATGCTAAATACAACAGTAACGTCTTTAAAAGAGTAGTCAAAACTTTTAAGGTAGAGAGCAGCTTCTCCAGTTTTATTAACTTCAAATGGAACTCTCAGTTCTGGTTTTATGAAAGGTAAACCCATTATAAGTGGCTCGTCAGTACTTGTAGCTTCACTACGAAGATCTTGGGAAGTTTTTAACGGATTTTGGATAAAGACCAAACCAATAATACCTGCAACCACAAGCAAAATTCCGATGTATGGAATTAAATTTTTCATATTTTGAAATAATGCACTAGAGGCAGAGTCGTTTTTGTTCATGTGTACATTAAAGTATAGCGATATTTTATAATTCAAGCAACTAGATTATCCTGCTATAAAAAAGAATTATGATAAAGTATGAAGATTTTTTTTAATATGGTACACTAATACCAAACATTGATAAGGAGACCCTATGTCTAACGAAGAACAAAAAAGAGTGAGAAAAGCAATTATTACAGATGCAGGTTTTGCGAGTAGATACTTGCCAATTACAAAAACAGTTCCAAAAGGTATGTTACCACTTGGTAACAAACCAATTATGCAGTTCATGGTTGAAGAATGTGCTCAAGGTGGAATTGAGGAGATTATTATTGTTGCGACCCCAGAGGGAAAGCCAGTCTATGAAGATTACTTTAATAATGGAGTGAACAGAATTAGAAAGCAGTTAGCAGCTCAGGGCAAAGAAGATCGTTATGAGCCAGTTCAACATATCTTGGATTTTCCAAAAATTGTAGTGATTACTCAAGATGAGAGTTTGCCATACGGTAACGGTTCTCCAGTCGTATCAGCTGCCAAATTTGTTGAAGGTGAGGAAGCATTTATTGTTATCTATAGTGATGATGTAGTTTTTGGTGAACAGGGCGACGTTAAAACAATGGTTGATTTATATCAGGCAAACCCGGGTGTTTCGGGAATTATCATGTCGCAGGAAGTATCTGCTGATGTTGTAGATAAGTACGGTATTATCAAATTTAAAGAAGGTTCTCAGACCGACCTTGATTACATTGTAGAAAAACCAGATAGAGGGAGTGAGCCATCAAGACTTGGATCATATGGGAGATATTTATTAACTCCAGAAGTTTTGAGTCATTTGACCAGCGCAAATACTGGAAAAGATAGTGAATTATGGACAGTTGATGCGATTACTAAAGTTGCAGAGACAAAGACTGTCTTGGTTGGCAAAACTCAAGGCGAATGGATGACAACTGGTGATCCAGAAAACTATTTTAAAGCTCACCTTAAATTTGTTATTGATCACGAAAAGTATGGTCCTAAACTTGAAGAGTGGATTAAAGAGATCAAGGGACAGTAATTATACTTGTTACAGGGTTTCTTTTTGGCACTACTGTAGAACAGTTTCAAGCACTATACTCAAACAAGATATACAGTAAACTTTTTGCGATATCGCAACAAGGCTTATTTCGTAAAAAGTTTAGTTCTTTAACAGTCGAGCGTGAAGGGACTACACGATCATTTTCCTGAACGTTATGATTACGGGTTCATAGACTATTTTGCATAGCCGTGGTTATGTAAATGTCTTACCCACCTGCTTTTTTGCGGGAAAAGTTGTAACCCTTCACGCCCGGTTGTTAAAAATGGCTCAGATTTTTGTTAACCGGGCGTGAATTCAGGCAATTTGATGCAAATTGTGCTGTGTTTTTAGTTCTTAAGTCCCTTTTTGCATAGTGGATTTTATCGGTTATTAATGATAAAATTCTAAAATGTTTGCCCAGATGGTACAGTGGTAGCACGCTTTCTTGGTAAGAAAGAGGTCGAGAGTTCAATTCTCTCTCTGGGCTCAAGTTTATGATTTTAGTAGTTAATACCCTAGGGTGGTATACTAATTTTAATAAACTTTAACAAGTGAATAATGCCAAGTTACCCAAGCGGTCAACGGGGGCAGACTGTAAATCTGCTGACTTTCGTCTTCGTAGGTTCGAATCCTACACTTGGCACATACTTTTTTGCTTTGGGGCACCAAAAACTTTGCCCGCAGACGAAAAAATATGCCACCTTAGCTCATTCGGTAGAGCAACGGTTTTGTAAACCGTAGGTGCGGGGTTCGAATCCCCGAGGTGGCTCATTCTTCAGATTGTCTCAAAATTACGACGGGGACTCGCTCATTTTGACAAGATCTGATATAATACCAGTCTTAAAGTTTTAAGAAAAGAAAGAATACAAAATATGGCAGGCGCAAAAAAGAAAAAAGGTCCAAGACAAATTACAGGTTTAACTTGTACTGCTTGTAAAGCATTTGGTTATGTAACCGAATTTAACAAGAACAACGAAATTTTAATGAAACAAACCAAAAATGTTTCTACATTTCCATTGAGTAAATATTGTAAAGTTTGCCAAAAACACACAGATCACAAACAATCAAAGAAATTAAAGTAAAAAAGTAGTTATTTGAAGTCTTTTACGGCTTTGATAATTTCTTTAGACCCATTCAAAAAGAGTGGGTCTATTTTTTGTGCATTGAGCATGGCTTTTTCTACCCAAGATTGAGCTTTTCCTTGACTTGAAGTTAAAACCTCAAGTTGTGTCAAAATATTTTCAGTTGCTGCGATTCTAGAGATCTCTTTTTGTTCAAAAATTTCTCTAATTTTTTCTTCCCATTCACCCCATTCATTAAGAGTGAGTAAGAATGAGCCGGAAGCAACGGCATCATACGCCATGTCTCCAGAAGGTTTAGTTATAAAGCCATCCGCCCAAGGGAAGGCAAACTTTATCAAATCTTCATTAGCATTGACAAGTTGGGGGTGGTAAATAATTCGGAGTTGAGCGCTGGTGTCATTTTTTGCGCCGACTGCGACGTGGCTTTCTTTTGCGAGCGCAACTATTTTATTGTTGATATCCAGATGGGTGCTAGTGTAGATGAGTAATTTGAAGTTGCATGATTTAAGTCTGAGACGAGGAATCAGTTGCTCTGCAACAGTCATGATTTCTTGAATATTTGTGCCTAAACCACCTGTTGTTAAACATAAGTTGAGACAGCCATTTCTCCAGGGCATTTTCTTTTTTCTGCAGGCTATAACTCTAGGGTCGACTGGAGGGCCAGTAACAATTACTCTGTCTGGATCAGCTTGTTTTCCGAGTAGGGCAGATTTTTCTAGAAATTCGGTTTTTGTTTGTTCATCAAACACGCAAAAGTGTATATTTTTTTTATTAGCATAAAACGCGTATTCATCCCGAACATGTGGGTCTGTAATTACTTGCACAATTCGTTTTCCCTGCCCAGCTAATATATTTCCTGCAGCAATGTGAAGTGAAAGTATTGGGTACTTAATGTTTTCAGTTAAATGCAGTAGTGGTGGAGTAATGCTATTCAAAATTGGTAGTTTACCACGACCAAATTTATCGACAAAATCTTTGAGAGTTTTCAGAATTGGATTACGAGCAATAAGTTTGCCGATGTCCTCAGTGAGCAGAATGGATGACCATTGTTTTGCTGAAACATAGTTGGTGGGGTCAACAACCCACATTTTTTTAGGATTAGTTTTCTTACCCCAGGCTTGAACGGCAATGCCTGCAGCCATAGAATAATGGGCTCTTGAAAAAACGACATCTGGAATTGTATCGTCGTCTGGATAGCCATGGATTCGTTTTAAGTCTTCTTTATATGAAGCTGAAACAGTAATAGTTGGAATTTCAGAATTCTCAAGCAGTTGTTTATCTTTTTGTAAGGTTTTTACAAGATATTTATCAAAGAGTTCGGGCATATGGATTTAGTATATAAGAGCTCAGTTGTTCTCGGCTAGTGGGAGTTGTTTTACTTAGTTTTAGTGCTAAAATTGAATATATGGAAGCGTTTACATAACCGCAAAGATATGTCCTATTCAATTGATAAAAAAAATAAAGCGATAGAGTTGCGAAGAACAGGTGCTTCTTTATCTTTTATATCGAAGGAACTAAAAATATCTAAGAGCACGTCAT
This sequence comes from uncultured Pseudomonadales bacterium, assembly GCA_964652415.1. GTDB lineage: Bacteria > Patescibacteriota > Microgenomatia > UBA1400 > PJMF01 > VFLK01. Next base: position 21,291 of record CAZZDG010000008.1, read on the forward strand.
CACTTTGGGTAAGTGCTGTCGAGCTTGACAGTAAAGCGCTAAACAAAATTAAAAATAATAGAGTTTTTGGACAACAAAAAGCTAACTTGCTGAAAGAAAAAAAAAGAAAGGAATATCAGGATAGTTTAAATAGTACTGTAGTTGAATTCCTCTCAGGTTTAAAAGTAACACAAGCATACTTGAAAACATTGTGTGCATTACTATTTTGGGCAGAAGGGAGTAAATCAGGTAGTTTTGTATCATTTATTAACTCGGATCCAAAAATGATTGAGTTATTTTTATACACACTCAGGAAATCTTTTATTATTGATGAAAAGAAACTCAGAGGTCTTATTCATGTTCATGAATATCACAATAACGATGAAGTAAGAGAATATTGGTCACATGTCTCTGGAATTCCTCTGAGTCAGTTTAGTAAAAGTTATAAGAAACCCAATACAGGCAAACAAAAAAAGGAAGGATATTTAGGTAGTTTCAGGATACGGTATTATGATGTTGAGGTTGCGCGTGAGCTCAAGGCAATTTATACTATGCTTCCTGAGGTATTAAAAATAGGGCTATGATGTAATGGTAGCATTAAAGTCTCCAAAACTTTCCGTCCAGGTTCGAGCCCTGGTAGCCCTGCCCTTTTATTTAAGATTGATTGATCAATTTAATTTTATTAGTTAAGAATCTATATTCCGCATTAGTAAAATCACAAGTAAAGTAATAATGGTATAATCTACTCATGGTGTTTAGTGAGTTAAGGAAAAATTTAGCAGAAGAGTCCGATAGATATCTAGAGGACAGTTTTTCTGTAGAGAAAGCTATAAAATTTAGAAATGGTCTTGATCGTCTGAAAAAAAATTTAAAAAAAAATAGCTTTAGGGTAGATGCTGATAGATTTCAAACTGCCTTGCGTTTAGTCTTTGAGCAAGAGTTTGTTTTTGCAGAGATTCCAAGTACCTTTATTTCTCAACACCCTCAAATTATTTTTGACACGATCTCATTAGAGAGATACAAGTCACATGATATTGATGGAATAACCACACATGATACTATTATTCAAAAAAAATAAGAGAGAGTGGTTTATATCTGCATCCAATCACGAATATCTCGGATTTATTTGCGATTTTAACTTTGTTTAAAGATACAGTATTTCACTCAACTTCTGATTACAACAACGCTTGTAGGTTTATAGAAGAAGCTCTAGAGAGATATGAGAATAACTTATGTTTACTAGAGCTTGTTCAAGATCCCCTAGGAACTGTTGCTCGCAATGGAACAGTAGGGGAAGAAGAAATACTTGCGGATCATTTACAAGTTGATCCTCCTTGGATTAATTTTAACAGTCCTTCAGACTTTGTTTTAAAAACAACTGAGAAAAAAGTTGTGACTTTTTGGTCTAGAAGAGGATTTGAACCCATTGGTAGTGGCAGAAGAGAAAAGCTCTGGATGAGAAAAAGTACCATTAAACAACTTGAAAATGAAGGCTATAAAATCGCCTACGATGCTGCGGGTAGGTTTTTTTTAATGGTTTTTAAATGAAAGTGTCAATAAAAGGTGTAGGTTCTAACATCCTTCACTAGCCCCTACAATTCACCAATTTATACCTATAAATAGTTGTTTTTGTTATTTTATATAAAAAATAAATTATTTTTTTGTATAGATCATGTTATTATTGATTAATGATTTATAGAGACTCTTCAAGTATTTTAAAAAGAATTCTCGAAGTTAGAGAGTTCTTGATTCAGATTATTGTTATCTTTATTGGAATCTTTTCAGCCTTATTTTATGCGGCACTTTTTGGTAGAAATTTTCCTCTAATTATTTCTTCAATTAGCTTTTTTATTTTAGGCATTTTAGTAATAATATCTAAAAGATCATTAATAAATATCTCTGAAAATGGACCAATGAAAGAAGTTAGTGGGAACAAGGCTGTTCTCTTACTAGCTCTTATAAGTTTGCTAGACTTTAGTGATAATTAAGTGTCAAATCCTAGTAGGCCTACAAAAGACATTAGGTCTAGGTAAAACTTAAAGTATGAAAAGAGTTCAAGAACTAAATAGTGGAATTGACAAGCTGTTAGAAGATCTAGTTAAATTGCCTGTGCCAGATATTGATATCGCTAAAAGAGCTATAGATCATACTTATTTTGATGGTTATTCACTAAAAGAGCCTTTGATTAGAAATGCTGAAGGAATTACTATGAGAACAGAAACGCTCTGGTTAGAAGGAGAGCATTTTACAAATAGAACAGAAATAAAATTTGATCCAAAGTTTCGTTTTGATGTAGTTACAAATAATACTCCTTTTTCACTTAGAAATATAATGAGAAGAGGAAAAAAAAGACCACTCGCTTGTATTGATGCAGGTTTCTTTTTCTTGTCTGATGAAAAAGATGGTCCGTCACCAAATAATGTAAACTATAATTTAAACATTCAAGATAGTCAGGTAATTTGTTTACCAATTTCTGACAGACCAGCTATATTAATAATTGGAGGAATGTTAGAAGCAAAACTACTAAACGCTGTAGGAAAACTGAAAATTGGATCAAATGAAATTAGTTGGGTGGGGTCGAGGTCAGATTTACCCAGTCAAAATCATGCGGTTCTTTATAATAGTACTAATTGTACAATTAAGCATGTAGCTAATCCTGAGACTGGTACAAAAAGAAAAGTTGATGATACAAAGAATAAAACTCCAAAGAATCAAAATATAGCTGATATTATTGTTAGTTATAACTATGGATCAAAAACACTCGAAGTTATTGGAATTAAGATTGGTGGTGAGAGTGATTTTTTTGAAGGGAGTTTTATAATCCAAGTAGATGCTTCTATTGCAAAAAATATAAAGATTGGAGAACCTGTTATTGCTTCTGAAATTGATGGGATTAATTTAGAGAAAACTAAAATTGATTCTGGAGTTACTATTGGACCAAGTATTTTTGATGACATAGATTCTTCAGTTTTCCGTTCAATGGGAACTGATGTTTCACACTGTGGTGATAAGCCATTGTTTGTTAGAGGCGCTAGACGAGCAGCTAGAGCTATTTTATCAAAAAATAATGATGGCAGTATATGTTTTACTATTTTTGATGGGGCACCAAAATCAAACCTTTATCAAGGTATTAGAATTGAGGAGATTCCAACTTTTTTTGATAGTAGTAAAACTGAGTGGGCATTTCATTTAGATGGAGGGCAGTCAGCACGTGCTATTGTTAATGTTGGAAATGGAACACTAATTCCATATGGCAATTATCATTATTCAAGGTGGCCAAAGAGAGAAGGAGGGCTTTTTTTAAATACTGCTCTCAATGGTAGGAGAGTTCCTTCAGCTATAGCTGTTTATTCAGAATAATTATTGAAATGAGTTCTAACATCCTTCGCTAGTCCCTGCAACGACCCATAACAATTGACAATCGTACGCATTTGATATATTATAAGCTGTCAATATGTTAAATGAACGTACACAAATCATATCTTCAGACTGTAATCATTCTAGTTGTAAAATTGTTAGTGGACATTCTGGTGTTTTATTAATAAAGAAACAAGTTGATGCATCAATATATAATGTCAATCCAAAAGAATTAGTTGAGTTATATTCTGCTTATAGAGATCTTATAACAGCCATTTTTCCTATTCCAAAATTGATAGATATTATTATTAGAGATCAAATAATTATAATAATCGAAGAGTTAATAGTTGGTTTAAATGGTGAGCAAATTATTTTGGAAGGCGATCTTGAAAAAATAAAAAATATGATTAGGGTAATTTTTACTCAATTATCAGATCAAATTATAAAGATAAATGGTCGAGATTCTATATCATTTCCGATTAATACACCAATTGATGTAAAGCCAGCTAATATTTTGGTAGCTAATAATAGAGTAGTAACTCCAGTTGATTTTTTTCCTCCGCTAATTAAATCTGTAAAGACTCAAAAATACATACATGCCAAAAATATGTTTGATCAAAGGAAAATAGAGTATTCTTATGGAGATTTTGAAGTTTTGTTAGCAAAATTCTATTTTGAAATAAAAAAAATTTCTCCATTTATTGTTAGTCAGCTTCGTAGTATTTTTTTAGAAATGATTTCATTGACTCAATCCCAGGTTGCAATCGACAGATTCTCGGTAAATGTATTTGATAGTTCTAGTGGTTGTCCAAACTGTAGTTATTGTAACAAAATTCATTAAAAATAAGTTCTAACATCGTTTACTAGCCCCAGCAATTCCACTAAACTACAATTTTTAATATATAATGTTTTTATTACTTACATAATATAGAAAGTAGTTACAATGAAGAAATCAAATTTACTATTGGTTCTTGGAGGTATCGCACTCTTTTTAGTAGTATGGTTGGTCGGAAGTTATAATGGGCTTGTTGGACTCAATGAAGAAGTTGATTCGAGCTGGGCTCAAGTAGAAACCCAATACCAAAGAAGATTTGATTTAATTCCAAACTTAGTTGAAGCAACAAAAGGAACTTTACGACAAGAACAAGATGTTTTTGGAGCTATCGCAGAAGCGAGACAAGGATAAGAATGTGGGAGGATATCCGAACCTATTTTAGGAGGCAAAAGGTAATTTATTTTACTGAGTTGGGGGTGGGGGTTCCTAGTGCCAAAAGTTTTTTTCTTGGAAAATGTTAAAAACACAAGGTTGATGTAAAATACTCTCACTATGACACTCATAATTGGTTCACCACATTGGAAAGGCATTTGTTTTAATACTGATACAAGGGTAACAAACTCAGCTAAAAAAACTTATGAAGACAATGCTCAAAAAATGGCTCACATACATGGTGGCATAGGTATGGTTGCTTCCGAAGATAAAGCTTCTGCAATTATGGTGAGAGAATCAATTAGAAGACATTTGGATAACTTTGAAAAAACAAAAGTACAATTCTCTCCAAATATTGATTTACAAATAATTTATAAAGACTTATTTGAGGGTGCACTAAAAGAGCTTCGGAATCACCCGTACAATGATAAAAGACCAATTTATGAAGTTAAAAGCAAAGGATTGATTGGGGTCAACATTCCAGATCAACCACTTAGACTTAATCAAGAAGAATGCAATAACCTGATTAGAGTAATTGTCGAAGGTGGAAAAATCAATGAAATTTATTCTAAATATATTAGTGAAATATCTATGTGCTCCAACGGTCAAAAAAAGTTGGCAGAATTAGATGGCTTTAGTCAACAAACACTTTACAAGTATGAAGTAAAACTATTTGATGATGAGAATTTTGATATTTATAAAATTACAAAAGTACCTTTTGGAACTATTGTCGCTTTTGGATCAGGATCAGATTTTAATTATTCTGAAATTGCAACCAAAATTCTATCTTATATGCTATTTAGTGAAAGCGGTGATAGTGCTGAGGATGGGGCATTCCATTTAGGAATGGTTCATCATTATGCAGAACAAGAAATCGATGTAGACAATAGCTTTAATTTTAGAACTTTTGGTGGAGCAATTGTGGCTGGAACTATAGAAACAGATGAGAACGGAATTGGCAATACAAAAATTTTGTTAGGTAATTTGATAGATAAAAAAACAAATAGAGTTATTTCAAGTACAAGAGAAAAAAACAATAAGTTGTGGGTCACAACAAAGGAAGGTAACGAAGTTGAATTAGAGCCTTTTCCAGATAAACTTAATTTTCCTGGAAATAGAACATGGAACTAAATTTAAATAGAAATATGAATTATCACTAGGCATGTAGTTATTCTTTTTAGCTTTCCTCTTTTAAAGAGTTTATAAATAATAGATACTTAAACTATGTCTTCGAAACAATCATTTCAAATATTCTATGATGGTCCTGCGTTGTCATCTCATGAGATGGACGTTAGAGATCTAGCACCAGCTTTAGTGGCGGTTAGTGATTTGTTTGAGGAAACTAACAAAGTACTCTATGGTGACAAAACTAAGGTTCAGATTAATGTTAAGGGATCATTTAAAGCTGGAACTTTTCACGTTGATTTTAATTTATCTCAGGATGTGATTCAACAAGTTGCTGACTTATTCAATATTAGCCGTGACACATCAGCTCAGATGATTTTACAAATTCTTGGCATTCCCACGATAGCAGCGATTGGCACGGGGGCATATAAGTTGAGTAAAATGGGATTAATACAATTTATTAAATGGCTTAAAAACAGAAAGATAAAAACTATTGAGAGATACACAGAAGATGGATTTTTAAGAATCACAGTTGATGATGAGACTATAGAAACATATCCAGAGGTAATTGAACTGTTTCGTAATATTAAAGTCAGACGCTCATTAGAAGTTATAGTAAACAAGCCATTGAGTCGAGAAGGTATTGACACTTTTGCCTTTAGAAATGTTGAGAATAATACTGAGGAAAAAGTTGAAAAGAAAGATTCCCAACTATTTGAAACTCCTGATGTTCAAGACGAACAACTAGAGGATGAAGTATATGAAACTGATCTACAATTAACTTTAATTTCATTCAAAGAAGGAAATAAATGGAAGTTTACTGATGGTAATGTCGAATTTATGGCAAGTGTCAATGATGAGGATTTTGTTAAAAAAGTACAGGACAGTAGGGCAAGTTTTAGTAAAGATGACATATTAAAAGTTAGAATAAGAAAAAGAAAATGGATTAGTGACACCGGAATTAAGTCAGATTATGAAATTGAAAAAGTTATAAGTCATCGTCCATCAGGAAAGCAGATACCCTTACTTATTGAAGAAGTTTAAAATTAGACATAAAATTCCTATAATGTTTATATGTGCTATCTCCTCAAAACTTTAAAAAAAGCAAATAAAGCATTTATTTTCCTTGAGTATTTTTAATATTGTGCAGGTTGATATATCTAGAGTACAATAATTGGGTTAGTATAATAATGTATAAGTTATTGGTTTAAATGACAGAAGAAAAACAAGACAAACTAATTCGCATTAATGAAGCTGCTGAGTTGCTAAGTGTTCATCCTGAAACACTTAGGAGGTGGGACCGAGAAGGGAAGCTCAATGCGATCACTATTAATGAACGCGGAGATAGGCGATATAGTCTGAAAGAAATAAATCAATATATTGAAAAAATGAGGTTAACATGAATAAAAAAGACCTAACTGAACAAGATATAAGAACAAAATATATTACTCCATCATTACAAAAAGCAGGTTGGGATATTCATAAACAATTAAGAGAAGAATATTTTTTTACAGCTGGAAAAATTAGTGTGAAAGGAAAAACCGTAAAGAGAGGGAAGCAGAAAAAAATAGATTATCTTCTATATTATAAATCAAATCTTCCACTAGCAATTGTTGAAGCAAAAGATAACACTCATTCAGTTGGATCAGGAATGCAACAAGGAATTGACTACGCAGAAGCATTATCAAAAGCAAAAAGCATGGATGTTCCCTTTGTATATACAAGCAATGGAGATAGTTTTGTTGAACATGATCGTACTGGTAATTCAGAAATAACTGAGAAAGAAATTCCTCTTTATGAGTTTCCATCTCCAGAAACACTATATCAACGATACTTAATGCTTAACAAAATAACCCCAGAAGAAGAAAAGGTGATAACTTCAGACTATTATTTTGATCTTGAAGGTCGATCGCCCAGATATTATCAAGAAGTTGCAATAAATAGAACCGTAAACGCTATTGCAAAAGGTCGAGATAGAGCACTTCTCGTAATGGCTACTGGTACAGGAAAAACATATGTAGCCTTTCAAACAATATGGAGGTTATGGAAATCTGGTCTTAAAAAAAGAATTTTATTTCTAGCTGATAGAAACATCTTGCTAGATCAGGCAATGATAAATGACTTCAAGCACTTTGGAGACAAAATGACTAAAATAAAAGGTCATAACATAGATAAATCTTATGAGGTCTATTTATCTTGGGTCTTTCCTAGAATAACGGCTTAAAGCGGAGCATTTTTAACAGAATCTTGT